>JACQEL010000390.1 GCA_016200595.1 Deltaproteobacteria bacterium | reverse complement strand
TTTGGACTTCGGACTTCGGACTTCGGACTTCGGACTTCGGACTTCAGACTTCGGACCTGCCCTTGCGATCGTCGCTGCCAAAAGGGCTGCTCCAGCCAACGGCCTTCTTCGCGATAGTAGCGCGCTGATTCAGAATAGTGTGCGTTGTACGTTGCCTCTTGGCCTGCTGTGTAAAAACCGATGGCGTGTCCAGCCATAGTCGATCGCTGCAAGATGGTGTTGACGACCGCGGCTCCGGTAATGGCCGAAGCCATAGCTTTGTGCACCCCTTCGGAGGAGAGAGGATCGATAAACAGCCCAGCATCGCCCACCAGCAAAAACCGCTCACTGGCAAAGGCGGAGGCAGTGTACCATGAGGCGTCGAATGCTCTCGGGGGCCAGGCGAGGTGCGCTCCCTCTAAGAACTGAGAAACATACGGAACCTGACGGAGTTCGGCGAGGTAGAATTGCCGCAAGCCGAGCTGACGGATACGAGCGCCGCGGTGCCAATCAAGCAAAAGGGTGACGTTGCGTAACCCGTTGTGTAAAGGAACCGACCACACCAGGCCATCGGCATAGGTCTCCAGCAGCGTGTTGGCGAAGTCGATTCCCGCCGGTCCTGTTGCTCCTTGCCAGTAGGCGGTCAGTGCTAGAGTCTGAAAGGTCTCATCGCGCCGCCGCAAGCCTTGCCGGGCTAAGACACCCGCATGCCCACTGGCATCGACAAAGAACGACGCCGCAAGCTGTCCATAGCGAGTGCGCACCGTCACCCCAGAACCCTCGCTCAGCCCGACATAATTGACTGCTTGCCCTTCGAATACCTGCACGCCGTGGCTACGGGCGTGGTCCAGGAGGAGCTGATCAAAATCCGCGCGCCAGGCTTGAAAACCGCGGCGGGTGCGGTCTGCGCTGTAATATGAGGTGCGCGGCTGTGGACTGCCCCAGCAGACGGTATGACCAACCATACGCAGGAAGCCCGCCTCTTCGACCTGAGTGCGGACACCAAGAAAATCGAGCATCGGCAGAATACTGGGGGTGAGGGACTCGCCAATCTGATGACGGGGAAAACGCCGCTTCTCTAATAACACTAGGCGATAGCCGAGGTCAGCCAGCAGGCGAGCAATCGTTGCGCCTGCCGGTCCTCCACCGGCAACGAGGATATCCGCGCTAGCGGGTATTGGAACACCTTCCACCAGAGACACCTGTCAAAGGACCAATTGCTCGTACATAGATGGCGATGTCTTCCTCAATGAGTAATTCGTCTAGTTCCGGATTCACCAAATCAAGGACTGCGAAATCGTCGTCAGTCGGAACAGAGGCGTCGATGATCGCTCCACGTTGAGTGGGATGAGGGCAAACCGCAAATGTTGCCCCAGGGAACTTTGCTGTGATTCTTGCGCACGTCGCTTCGACTAAACCAGACCACAGAAGATTCGTCCACTCCTGTAGGGGCGATCCTTGTGATCGCCCATCGGGAGGCCGCCGCAAACAGCAGGGCGAATACAAGATTCGCCCCTACACAAGGCGCCGAAGCAGCCGTAGCGTGCGCTATGCGCACGAAAATAGCGGCGTACAGAGAAGACGTGCGCACAGCGCACGCTACCCCTAACCCAGGAGGCAAGAGATTGGTACACGCGACCCTAGCGCCTGCCCACCGTAGGGGCGAAGCATTTGCGCGTCAGACTCCCCGTGGCGTTGGTTTCTACGGGGCAAATGCTTCGCCCCTACTTTTGCCACGTATGCTCGGGCTTCCTCCACAAGGGGCCCTCTAGCGACACCTTCCTCCATCAGATAAATCTGCGCCTGTGCGACATCCTTCCCCTGTGGCGGGATAAAGTCAACCGAGAGTTATAAGGTTTCGCGAATTCTTTGGAGTTCAGATGCCGAAGCGTTGCGGTTGGGTGACTGCTGATCCACTCTATCTCGCCTACCATGACAGCGAGTGGGGAGTGCCTGAATATGACGATCGCAAGCTGTTTGAATTACTTATCCTCGAGGGTGCGCAAGCTGGTCTCAGTTGGCTGACCATTCTCAAGAAACGCGAGAATTATCGCAAAGCCTTCGCTAACTTTGCGCCTCAGAGAATCGTGACTTTTGGCGACCAACAAGTAACCGCGCTCTTAGCAAACCCAGGCATTGTGCGTAATCGCTTAAAAATTGCCGCCACGATCACGAATGCCCACGCCTTCCTAGCCATACAGAAAGAGCACGGTCATTTCGCTACCTATCTGTGGCAGTTTGTTGGCGGCGAACCCAAGACTAATGCATGGCAAACTCTGAAAGAAATGCCGGCCAAAACTGTGGAATCAGATGCCATGAGTAAAGATCTGGCCAAGCGCGGATGCAAATTCGTCGGCTCAACTATTTGTTACGCCTTCATGCAAGCGGCCGGCATGGTCAATGATCACACGGTTGATTGCTTTCGCTATGAAGAGATAAAGAGTAAAACGTAATACGTAAAACGTAATGAAGAAGGAGGGGTGGAGAGGTTACGTTTTACTCTTTACTCTTTATTCCCCTTATGCCTACGGTAAAACCGACTACCCTCCGCCGCCTGCGTCGCCTCATCCCGTTTGTCTCGCCGTTTTTCCGCCGCCTCGTTGTGGTTTTTCTGCTTTCTCTGTTCGGCACGATCCTCGGCTTGCTCTGGCCACTGTTCACCAAGATTCTGATTGACAATGTCCTGCTCGCCAAGAATCTGCACCTGCTATTCATTCTCAGTGGAGTCATGGTGGTTGCGACCGCGTTAGGCTACGGCATCGGTGCACTCAACCGTTATTATTACACGCAGCTAACGGCGCGGATTCTCTTCGCTCTGCGTCAGCATCTCTTCGCGCATCTGCAAGCCTTGTCGCTGCGTTTTCATACCCGCGCCAAGCTTGGTGATCTGCTGTCACGCCTGAACACTGATATCAGCGAGGTCCAGTCTATTCTTACCGATGCCGCCTTTGCCTTTGTGACGAATGTCTTTGTACTCGTGGCAACGGTAGGGTTTCTCGTCTGGCTCAACTGGCAACTGTTCCTCCTCAGTTTGGTGGTCGTCCCGCTGCAACTCTACGGTGTGTTTAAGGTCCGACCATTGATGGTAGAAGAAACACGCAAGGTGCGCGAACTCAACGCCGCAATCTCCTCTTTTCTCGTCGAATCCCTCTCGGCTGTCAAATTCATCAAGCTGTTCACCGCTGAAGGAATACAACTGAGGAAACTCGGTGTTTTAGGCGAGCGCTTCGTGCAGATCGTCACCCGCTTCGAGATGCTCAATTACCTGGGGAGTACAGCGTCTACCGCCACCACTTTCCTCGGCGGTGCGCTGACGACGCTCTACGGTGGGTATCTCGTCATTCAGGGGGACATGACGATTGGCGGATTGATTGCGTTCTCTACCTACCAGTCTCGCGCGTTTAGTCCGCTGCAAGCCTTATTGGATTTGTATTTGCGCATCGAACGCGCGGGTGTCTCGCTTGATCGCATTTTCGAATTTCTCGATCTCGGCAAGGAACAAGAAGAACGTTCAGGAGAAGTACAACTGCCTCAGCTGCGGGGGGATATCGAATTCCGCCAGGTCACGTTCGCCTATGAGACGGGTGAACCGGTCTTACGCGAGGTCAGTTTCGGCGTGCCTGCCGGAGCACGGCTCACGATCCTCGGTCCGAGCGGGACGGGGAAGACCACGGTAGCGGACCTGTTGGTGCGTTTGTACGAACCCAGTAGTGGCAGCATTCTTCTCGATGGCCACGATGTGCGGCAGTGTGAGTTGCCTTGGCTCCGTAACCAGATAGTTGTCGTCAGCCACGAACCCATACTTTTTCACGCCTCTCTAGGAGAGAACCTTTGCTACGCCAACCCGGAGGCGTCCTCAGAGGAGGTAACGGCGGCGGCGGCGGCAGTTGGCTTACACGAGTTTATTCTTTCCTTGCCTCAGGGGTATGACACGCTCGTCGGTGAACGTGGGGCTCGGCTCTCGGCCGGGCAAAAGCAACGGGTCGCGCTGGCGCGGGCTCTGCTGAAGAAACCGAGAATTCTCGTCCTCGATGAAGCGCTCTCCGGTCTTGATGTCGTCAGTGAAGCTGAGGTGCGCCGGGCGCTTGAGACCGTGATGGCTGGTCGGACGACGGTGGTTGTGACTCATCGACTCTCTTCGCTACGAAGTGACGATGCGGTCCGCGTAGCCTGTCCTGAGCTTGTCGAAGGGCTCAGGGCGAACGGGGTGAGGTGAAGACGCTGAATATTGGCCGTTCGTGCTGAGCGTAGCCGCCAAGCGGCGGAGTCGAAGCACCGGGTTCTTTCCTAAACTTAATGCCATTACCCTTGCAGCGGGAGGCGGATATTGCGGATCACCTGTCCAGACTTACCGAACGGTGGTAAACCTTGCCCGTCCAAACTGACCTCAACTCCTCCGGCATTGCCTAGCGTGAGTGTGAACCCTGCGCCTGCCGACCATTCAACGACTTGGCCGGGACGCAAGAGCACGTCTTTGGCGTGTTGATCATCAATGGCAACGCGAAGCCAGGTCTCCTCTTTTGCCTGGACTCGTAAGAGGTGAAGAGTATCAGCGAGTCCCTCCTGTGCTTGGGCAGTGTAGTCAACCATCACCGACTTGGGCTGAGGCACGGCCAGGACTGGAGGTTCAGACTCGCGTGCGGCCATAACCAGGGGAGACTCTGTCAACAAAGCCGGTGAGGTAGCAATTTGAGCAGGAGGAGTAGCAAGGACAGAAGGTGCTAGGGAGGAGGGAGCAGATGGCGTCCGAGATCTTAGAGTCGAAGCAACTTCAGAGGGAGGAAGCGGCGAAACTCCTCCTACGGGAGACCATTGCCACCGTACCGCCAACTCTCCATAGTGCCCAATGAACGCGAAAATCCCCAAGGCGAGCGCCAGGATCGTCAGTCTCGACCACATCCGAGAGGGCTGAGGTTGCTTAAAGACGAGGGGCGGTTGCGCCGGGTTGACCGTCTTACTAGTAACTTCTTGCAAGGCTTGTAGTTCCGCAGTGAACTGTTGCACAACTGCGGTTGGGTTGAGATCGAGAAAGGTAGCGTAATTGCGCAAAGCTGGGATGAGGTACAGGGGATCGGCGAGGAAGCGTTTTTCCCCTGAGCCTTCAAGTATTGCCAGGAAGTGGGGGGGGAGGCGTAGCTCTCTCTCCACTGCTTGCAGGGACAGACCTTTGCGCTCCCGTTCTTGCCGTAACAGCTGACTCGTCTTTTCCATAGCATAGGCCCCGGCCGGTTCGACCCTGCGAACAACGAGAACTGCGCCGAGCTAATTCGTTACTAAGCGCACCTCTGCAGGTGTACACCAAACTGACGGCAGGCTTCGGCCGAAGGGAAGAACAGGTCCAATCTTTTGCCTCTGATTTTGCCCCCGGTATCTTCGGCGATCCGTTCCCCCACGCCTTCGATATGGATCTTGCTGCCCAGCGGGATCACGCGAGGATCGACGGCCACTGTGCGGCCGGCGGCGGGATCTGTCCCGAGCGCCGTTTTATTGGGCGTCTCTCCAGGGGAGTGAGCGTGCGTGTAGGCACGTATACTGAAGGCTCCCAGGTGTATAAGTGAAGCGCTCTTTCTGTTCTTCTGCGGGGAAGAACGCGGAGCGGGAACTACGGCTCTCGCCGCCATGCGCACGTCTACACTGCGGGGAGATACTGTCTGCCGCCGTTGAGGGAACGCGGGTGCCTGCGGCAGAGGGCCGAGAACCCGAGACACCTTCGTGGGTTTGTTAATCGCCAGCTTCTTTGCGTGCACGACTCGCGCGAGCGGACCCCCGAGGAGTATGGAGCTGACAAGGGTGCCACTGAGCATGCACGCGACAACACTCCCTGTTAGCATCCTCCACCTCCTCGACGATGAGTTGTCGCGGAACGGGCTCTTGTACCCCCTCTGGCTCTATCCGTCAAGGGGGAAAGAGCCGAAAACCTGCGGCAAAGAGTGTGCCGCCGACGCCTTTCTATGGGTCGCTGAAGGAGAAAATGAGCGAAGCACAAAGAGACATGAGCAGAAAAGACTCCTCTCTCTCAGTCTCGTGGAAGAGCATCAACATGCAGTGGGGGGAGGCGCAATATTCACTCTAAGTGAATTGTCGCGTCCAGTGTCTGTAAGGAGAAAGGTTCTGCGAGCAGGTCTGAAAAGCCGTGGAAAGGGATCATGACGAGGAGCCCCTTCGACTGTGCTTAGGATAAACTCCGGCGACGAAGCAATCTCTTCGCGGTGGGGTGGCCAAGGCAAAGATTGCTTCGCTGCGCTCGCAATGACTGACCCCCCAGCTTTTACCGCGGTTTTCATTTGCGCGAGGAGACTCAGTCGTAGGCCGGGATAAGCCTGTCCTGAGCCCAGTCGAAGGGGCCGCAGGCCGTTCCCGGCGTGCTCGTCTCTGCCGGAAACGCTCCGCTTATTCCGGCCTACCTTCTGACTGACCCACTGGCTTGTAAGACAACTTCTACGAGGCATCTCGCTTGCTCGTTTGTTGCAGATATTCTTGCGCTTCCCTGACCGTACAATTGGGGCGTTGTTCGACCAATAAGGCTAACCAGGCTGACAGATGCGCAGAGGCGAAACTATGGCCGCGGAAATTGCGGGCTTGGGCCGGGCCCGGCAGTGGTCGGGGACACGGGTGCGCACGAAAGGGAATAGGATCATCGGCGACATACCCGTGCTCATGCCAGCCACACTGGTCGTCGCCGGCTACACCGATCACCCCGGGTAGCGCCGCCGGCAAGACGTCCAGGCGCCCGGGTGGGGAAGAGGCGACGAGCAAAGCACCTGCGGCATGGGCCTGGGTGACGATATCGCTCAGCCGGGCGCGGTGGTCAGCATTAGCAGTCCCCAGGCTCAGGTTAATGATATGCATGCGCTGCTGCACTGCCCAGCGGAGAGCCGCTTCGAGAATCAGAATAGAGGCCGCTAAGCGCTCGGTAAAAATCTTGACCGCGTAGAGTTCCACCTGTGGGGCCTTGGCTCGCAGGATACCAGCTAAGGCAGTGCCGTGGCCTATGCGATCAGTGTAGTCCCCGTGCTCTTGCACCTTACTGTCGGCGGCTACTGAGAAAGCGACACCTCCAGCGAGATAGCCGACGTGCGAGTGTTGGGCATTAATCCCACTATCGATCAGGGCCACACGTACGCCCGCGCCAGTGGCGTTACTAAGATCGAGAGATTGTTGCACTTGCAGAAGCTCAGAAGAAAATTTTTGCAATCTTATCTTGCTTCACTGAGGATTTGTAGGGGAGATGGAGGACGCCTTTGACATAACGCGAGAGGAGGATAAAATTCCGACCCGAAGAATCTCGGTCGTGCCATCGGAGGGCATGTATGAGCATGAGGAGGAAACATACTACCGTGAAGAGCACAGTACTGAGCCTGTTCTTCCTCCTGTGCGGTTTTGCCTGCTGGACCTCGCAGACCTGGGGCGAGCAAGCGCCGGAGGCGAAGGTGTTGGAGGAGCGCTGCTCGGGCTGCCACGCGCCACACCCGGACGGCAAACTCGACGCCATCGAATTCCAGCGAAAAACCCCGGAAGGGTGGGAAATGACCCTCGATCGTATGATCCGCACTCACGGAGCAAAATTGCAACCCGGTGAGGGCGCGCTCTTGGTCAAATACTTGAGTGATCATTACGGCCTCGCGCCGGCCGAGGTGGGGCCGTTTCAGGATGTTTTGCAGAGACGCAGCCATACCACGGCGCAGCCCGACCTTCCCAAATTCGTTCAGGGCTCTTGCGTCCAGTGTCATTCTTATGCCCGGGCCGCGCTGCAACGCCGCACTCCGGAGATGTGGGGGCGGATGCCGGATACGAAGCTTGCCCTCTTTGTCAACACAGAGAATGTGACCGCTTCGTCGGGGCTGCTCGGCGACTTCTGGTATACGGAAGCTAAGAAGGAGGTCGTCCCGTATCTGGCGAAGCAGTTTCCTTTCGAGGCTGACGCCTGGACCCAGTGGCAGGCCGCCCCTAAACCTGATTACGCTGGCAACTGGAAAGTCGTGGGGCATGATCCCGGCAAGGGTGGGGACTACACCGGCCAACTGACTCTGCGAGCGTTAGGAGACGACCGCTATGAGGGAGAGTTCACCCATGAATTTGCTGATGGCAGCAAGGTGTCGGGCAAGACGACGGCAATCATCTATACTGGCTTCCAGTGGCGCGGGATCACTCAGCTCGAGGGCAACCGCAAACAAAAAGAAATCTTTTTTGCGAGTGAGGATGGCACGGTCCTGAAGGGGCGGCGCTTGCTCACCGAGCGTGGTGATCTGGGGATGGATGAAGCGCTCTACAAAGATAACCACGGCGCCAGAGTGCTCACGGTCATCCCGACGGCTCTCAGAGTCGGGGAGACCCAGAAGATCAAGCTCTTTGGTATGAATTTCCCCGCGGGCCTGACCGCAGAATCGCTCAGCTTGGGCAATGGGGTGAAGGTGC
>JACQEL010000389.1 GCA_016200595.1 Deltaproteobacteria bacterium | reverse complement strand
TGATAACACTACCTGATTGTGTGCCACTGGCGGCTGGTCCCAATACTGTCCAGGAAATTTTCCTGGCTGAGACCCAGGATTGGGGCTTTGCCCTTTGGAGTGCGGGAGCACCGCTCCCGCTTTGGCTGCGCAGCCCTCCACGCTACACGCCCGGTAACAGCTGGAGCCCGGTAGTCAAAGCGCCGTCCAGGCCGGCGCACTCCACAGCTGTGCCTGCAGAGCCTAGAGCTGGGACCCGAGTGAAGCGAATTTAGTCCGGACAGTATTGGGCTGGTCCGCCAGTGCAACCGGACCACACGGGTAGCAAGCTACCCGTGGCACCCGAAAATCTATACTTTGGTGTGTTTTTCCTATAGGACCTCTGCATAAAGGCTGTGGCAGAACCGGAGAGTCGAAAAAATAGGGAAGCGGAAAACGCCTCACTAACAACTAACGGCTCATAGCGAATGGCTAACATCAGAGGGGTTTCCGGATAGATTCTCACCTTTTGATAAGCACGCACCAGTGTTCGGCTTCGTGAGTTCAGCCTGACCTACTATAGAACGGGAAGACGAGATTGTAACGAGCTTATTCTGCTTCGGCACCCGTCGTGCCGTCCAAACCCTTCATCTATGATTATGATCTTTACAAATCAGAGTTGGCTCCATGCTTGACGAGATTCACTAGCCCGGCTACGTGAGCGTATCGATCAGCCCTTCCTGTGAGCCAAACGGATCAAAAGAAATGCCGCGCATCTTCGACAACATCGACCACTCGCTGCTGCCGGCCTTGCGAGAAACACTTGCCCTGTCGGAACGGGCAGACTTTTGCGTGGGTTACTTTAACCTCCGTGGCTGGAAAGCGCTCGATGAGTGGATTGACCGTTGGTCAGGAGGCCCGGGACATTGCTGCCGTCTATTGGTTGGAATGCAAAGGCTCCCGCAAGACTACCTCAACGCAGCTCTTAGTGTGTTCAGAGACGGTAACGATATTGACAACCAGACGGCGCTTCGCCTGAAGAAAAAGCTGGCGGAGGACTTCCGCCAGCAGCTCATGGTTGGTGTTCCGACCAACGAGGATGAGGCAGGGCTCCGTCGCCTTGCTGCACAGATTCGTGCCAAGAAGGTTGTTGTCAAGCTGTTCCTGCGGCATTCCCTCCATGCCAAGCTTTACCTGCTCTTCCGTCCGGACCCGATTAGCCCGACCATCGGTTACCTTGGCAGCAGTAACCTCACCTTTGCCGGCCTTTCCCAACAGGGAGAACTCAACATTGACGTCCTCGATCACGATGCCTGCCAGAAACTCGCCCGGTGGTTTGAAGACCGTTGGGAGGATCGCTGGTGCGTCGATATTTCCGACGAGTTACTGGGAATCATTGAGGAGAGCTGGGCGCGAGAAGATCTCCTTCCACCTTATTATGTCTACCTTAAGATGGCGTATCACCTCTCCCAGGAAGCTCGCACAGGTCTCTCCGAGTTCCGCTTGCCTCGAAGAGGAAGAATCCAAGGAGCCACGGATCATCTGCTCGCTTGGGCTCTCCAGGTCTGTTAGGGAAGGTGAGGCATGACGCTCAGTGTTCCACGGGTTCGGCACTATCTGAAGAGCGGCGAACTGGAAAAGCTCTTTATCGAAGAACTGGGCTGGGATCGACACTCCGCAAGCCTCGACGTGCCCGTTGATGGGCAGACGTATCCGCTTCGTGCCTTTGCGGAAAAACGTGGCGTGCAGATTTTTGTGTGTCAACCGGACGGCGACGGCAAAATTCCCGAGTACAACACGCGGCGGAAAATCGAGAAGCAGGTGACCAAGTCCGCCTACGAGCATCTGATCATCTTTGTGAATAGTGACCTGAAGACGCAAATCTGGCAGTGGGTCGCGCAGCAGCCGGGTCAACCCGCGGCTTACCGAGAACACCCCTATTATCGGCAGCATCAGTCCGGCGATGCGTTGATCCAAAAACTCGACGCAATCACTATTCCTCTGGACGAGGAAGAAGCCCTCGACCTGACCGGCACGATCCACAAACTCCGGGATGCGTTCGACCGCGACCGGGTGACCAAGAGGTTCTATGACCACTTCCAGAGGGAACACACTGCGTTCCGCAAGTTCATTAGCGGCATCACCGAGCAAGGTGACAAAGAGTGGTACGCGTCACTGATGCTCAACCGATTGATGTTTATCTACTTCATTCAGCAGAAGAGCTTCCTCAACGGCGACCAGCACTATCTGCGCAATCGCCTCCAGATAGTACAAGAGCGCAAAGGCAAGGGGAAGTTTCATACGTTCTATCGTTACTTTTTGCGGGCTCTCTTTCATGAAGGTTTCGCTAAACAACCGGAGGACCGCAAGTTGGATGCCGATTTGGTGGGGCTGCTCAGCGAAGTACCTTACTTCAACGGTGGTTTGTTCGAGGTACACCAACTGGAAGAGCTGTACCCTAAGATCGACATTCCTGACGAAGCGTTCGAGCATTTGTTTACCTTCTTCGACGAGTGGGATTGGACGCTTGATACCCGTCCCTTGCGTAACGACAAGGAAATCAATCCTGACGTGCTCGGCTACATCTTCGAAAAATACATCAACCAGAAAGAGATGGGAGCCTATTACACCAAGGAGGACATTACCGAATACATCAGCAAGAACACAGTCGTTCCACATCTGTTCGACGCCGCCGACAAAAAGTGTGCGGTGGCCTTTCAGCTCAACTCGGCCCTGTGGCGGCTGCTGCAGGATGACCCCGACCGCTACATCTATCCCGCAGTTCACCAGGGAGTAACTGACGAACACGGTGAGGTGATTCCTGAATCCACGCTGCCCGAGTTTGTGCAGAACGGCATGCACGACCCGAAGGCGCGCATGTTCAACAAAGGATATAACCTTGGCCAGGCGTCTATCCCTGACGGGCAGGGGAATAACTTGGCTCTGCCAACCGAAACCTGGCGTGAGTACGTTGCCCGGCGACAACGTTGCCTGGAGCTACGGGAAAAACTCCGGGTTGGCG
>JACQEL010000388.1 GCA_016200595.1 Deltaproteobacteria bacterium | reverse complement strand
GGCCGCCAGACAGATGGGTCACTGTGGAAGAGGCAGCCCGAGCAGTGCATGCTTCCCTGGGCCTTGTCGAGAAGTGGGTCCGAGAAGGAAAGGTTGCGACCTGTCCGGACTCCGTGAGCCATGCCCTTCTTGTTTCTGCCGATGATGTCGAAGACGCGGCAGAAGAAGAAGCCTTCCGTTTGCTCTCTCAGCGTGCTTTAGCCCACGAAGACCAAGACTGACACCTGAGGAGGGATAAGGTGGCGGTAGGAGCAGGGTATGTCCGGGGAATGGTCGTCAACGTGGATCTTCCTCGCCTAGACGCCCCTGGTAGCTGGAAAGAGCGCCCTGCTCTGATTGTCAGCACTGAAGACTTCCACCGCACTCGCCCTGATGATCTTCTTGCAGCCCTCGTCACACACCGAATCTGGAAGTACCACGGGTCTACCGACTACCTGTTGCAAGACTGGCAGGCTGCCGGCCTGACTCAGCCCTCGGTCGTGCGCTCCAGCCTCTATCTCCTCCTCTGTAGCGACGTAAAGAGTGTCCGGGGATCGCTCACCTCTCGGGACCTTCAAGGGGTTGAGGCGAGTCTTCGCCGTGCGCTTGGGCTCTAACCCTTCCTGCCTCTCTGATTCCCGTGTGACACCGGTGTTACACCAGAGAGTGAGGAATGTGGAAGAAGGAGAAAGATAGGGAACTCTCAGAGAGGAGAGAAAGAAGAAAGTTTCTCAAATAGAAACGGGAAGTTATTGCTAACCTCCCGTTTTCGTTAACTCTTCGCTTTTTTGCTATGGCGGGATGTCAAGACCGGCGCTTTCAACCGCTCAGCCATCCCTCCGTAGAATAGAGTGAAATTTAGACGGCTTTTTTGAGTGCCGAAAGGGGGGCCAACTGGTCACTATGCCCTTCTCCTTCCGTTCCCTCTGGTATTACTCAAGCATCCAGGACTGATGTCCGATAACTTTTGTCTTGACAAGCAAAAATAGGAAGTAAGCGTGAGGTAACTTAAAATGGTGTGGAAACGCAAGTCAGGCGGCATATCCTCTCGGGTGACATAACCCACGAGTGCTCGCCAGCGGCTGGCGGCATGCTATGAGGGGATCAGGCCTACGGGTTGTCCTGCAGGAGGCGAAGGAGTAAAGAAGCTCAGATGGCAGACCATGACATTCGATGAAGTGCTCGCGCAGGTCCAAGAGCTGCTGCAGCGGGAGCAGCGGGTCTCCTACCGCGGCTTAAAGCGGCGGTTTGGCTTGGATGATGAGTATCTGGAAGACCTCAAGGAAGAACTCATCGGCGCCAAGCGGCTGGCGGCCGATTCAGACGGACGGTTTCTGGTCTGGACGGGCGGCACGACAGTACCCCGTCAGCCTTTGTCAGTTATCAGTCCCTCCCCCTCTGCCCCTAGCCCTCAATCCCTAGACGCTCGACCCCAGACGCTCGACTCTCGCCGTGATGCGGGCGAGCGGCGCCAGCTCACCGTCATGTTCTGTGACGTGGTCGGCTCCACCGCGCTCTCCGAACGCCTCGACCCCGAAGATTTGCGCGAGGTGATGCAAGCCTATCAACAGGCCTGTGTGGCGGTGATCACCCGCTTTGACGGGTATGTGGCCAAATATCTGGGCGATGGCGTGTTGGTCTACTTTGGCTATCCGCGGGCCCACGAAGATGATGCCGCCCGCGCGGTGCGGGCGGGGTTAGGCATCATCGAGGCCATGCAGAATTTGCCCCTCCCGCATCTTCGGTTACCCCAGCTGCTGCAGGTCCGGGTTGGCATTCACACAGGGTTAGTCGTGGCGGGGGAGATGGGGAGCGGGCAGTACCGGGAAGAGCGGGCCATCGTGGGCGAGACGCCCAACATTGCCGCTCGGCTGCAAGAGCACGCCCTGCCCAACAGTGTGGTCATCAGTGCGACGACCTTTCGGCTGGTCACCGGCTTGTTTGAGTGCCAGGAGTTGGGGCCCCAGGTGCTGAAGAACGTTTCGGTCCCCATGGAACTGTATCAAGTGCACGGCGCAGGCGCGGCGCAGAATCGCTTTGAGGCGGCGGTGCAAAAGGGCTTGACGCCGTTGGTTGGTCGAACTGAAGAACTCGAACTGTTGCAGCGGCGCTGGGAACATGCCAAAGCGGGCGCAGGCCAGGTGGTGCTGCTGAGCGGCGAGCCGGGGATTGGCAAATCCCGGCTGGTGCAGGAACTGAAAGAGCACGTCAGCGCCGAAGGCGCCACTCGCCTTGAGTTCCATTGCTCCCCGTATCATCACCACAGCGCCTTCTACCCGCTCATCGACCACTTGCAGCGGCTGTTGCAGTTTGCACGGGAGGATATCCCGCAGGTCAAGTTGAGCAAACTCCAGCATGTCCTTGCGTCCTACCGTTTTCCCCAGGCGGATACGCTGCCGCTGGTGGCCGCCTTGCTCTCAGTACCGCAGCCGGAGGACACGCCTCCTCTGACGTTGAGTCCGCAGAAGCAAAAGCAGAAGACCCGGGAAGCGTTAGTCGCGTGGATCCTGGAAGAGGCCGAGAAAACTGCGGTGTACTGCGCGTGGGAAGATCTGCACTGGGCGGATCCTTCCACGCTAGAGTTTCTGAGTGTCTTGCTCGACCACGCGCCGACCTCGCGTATCTTGGCACTCTTAACCTTTCGGCCTGAGTTCACCCCACGCTGGGGTAACCCCTCGCACCTCAGCCAGCTGACGCTCAGCCGCTTAGGGCGCGCTCAGATCGAGGCGATGGTCGAGCGGGTCACAGGCGGCAAAGCCCTGCCTCCAGAGGTCGTGCAGCAAATCGTGGCCAAGACCGATGGCGTGCCGCTGTTTGTCGAAGAGCTGACCAAGACGGTCGTGGAGTCCGGGTTACTCACCGCCGTCAATGACCACTATGAGTTGAGCGGACCCCTGCCGCCGCTGGCGGTTCCCTCCACCCTGCACGCTTCCTTACTGGCGCGGCTGGACCGCTTGTCCACGGTCAGAGAGATCGCTCAACTGGGCGCTACCATCGGGCGAGAGTTTAGCTATGAACTCCTGCAGGCGGTCTCCCTCCTCGATGAAGAGAGGTTACAGCAGGGGCTGAAGCAGTTAGTCGAGACGGAGCTAGTATACCAGCGCGGGCTGCCCCCACAGGCCCACTATCTCTTCAAGCATGCCCTCATTCGGGATACAGCCTATCAAGCGTTATTGAAGAGCACCCGGCAACAGTATCACCGGCAGATTGCCCAGGTGTTAGCGGAGCGCTTCCCCGAGACCGTCGAGACGCAGCCCGAGCTGGTGGCGCATCACTACACCGAGGCCGGCCAGATAGAGCAGGCCCTGCCCTATTGGCAGCAGGCCGGTGAGCGAGCCAGCCAGCGCTCGGCCTATGTGGAAGCGATGGCTCACCTCACCAGGGGACTGGAAGTGCTCAAGACCCTGCCAGACACCCCCGAGCGTGCCCAGCAAGAACCTACGCTGCAACTCGCCTTGGGCGAGCCGTTGATAGCCACCAAGGGCTATACGGCCCCGGAGGTGGAGCGCGCCTTCACCCGCGCACGGGAGCTGTGTCAGCAGATAGGAGAGACGCCGCTGCTCTTCCCGGTACTGGGAGGACTCTGGGTGTTTTATGATGTCCGGGCGGAGTTGCAGCTGGCGCGTGAGCTCGCCGAGCAGTTCCTCAGTCTAGCCCAACGCCGGCAAGACCCAGACCTGCTCTTCGCAGCCCACCTGCAGCTCGGCGAGACCTTGTTCTGGCTAGGAGAGCTGCCTCTCGCCCGCGCGCAGTTTGAGCAGGGGGTGGCGCTCTCTGATCCTCAGCAGCCCCGTTCTAAGGGGTGGATCGACGCTAGGGTGGTGTACCTCGCCGAGTCAGCTCTCGCCCTGTGGTACCTGGGCTATCCAGACCAAGCCCTCAAGAGAAGCCACGAGGCGCTCACTCGCGCCCGAGAGCTGGCTCGCCCCTATACCCTGGCATTTGCCCTGTTCTGGGCCGTCTGGGTCCATCAGCATCGCAGAGAAGGACAGGTAGTCCAAGAACGGATAGAGGCGCAGATTGCGCTCGCCAGCGAGCAGGGGTTTCCAAACTGGATGACATGGGGAACCATCCTGCGGGGCGGGGTGCTGGCCGAGCAGGGGCAGGGAGAGGAGGGAATCGTGGAGATACGCCAAGGTCTGGCCGCCTTGCGCGCCACGGGGGCAGCGATATCACGGCCATATTGGCTGGCCCTGCTCGCTGAGGCGTATGGGAAAGTGGGGCAGCCAGAGGAAGGGCTCACCGTGCTGGCCGAGGCGCTGGCGGGGGTGGACAAAAACTGGGAGCGTTTCTGTGAAGCGGAGCTATATCGGCTGAAAGGGCAGCTGGCGCTGCAGTCGGAGAGCCAAAGTCTAGAGTCTCGCACCCGAGAAGCCGAAGCGTGTTTCCACAAGGCCATCGAGATCGCCCGGCGGCAGCAGGCGAAGTCGTGGGAGTTACAGGCGGTGATGAGTTTAAGCCGACTATGGCAACAACAAGGAAAAACGGAAGAAGCACGAAAAATGCTGGCAGAGATTTACGGCTGGTTCACGGAAGGGTTTGATACGAAAGACCTGCAAAAGGCGAAAGCGTTGTTGGATAAGTTGAGCTGAAGCACATACTTGTCACCAAGAGTAGATCACTGCCTGATTCTATTTACACACTTCTTGCCTAGACCTCGTAAGCGCTTCGTTAGGATGCCATCTAGCACGAATACCCCGCTAAATGCTCGGGGCTGGTTTTTACAGTTTGATGTCACTAAAGCAAAACACACGACATTCGGACACTTTACGACGTGACCAGTCAGCCTTGTCATTCTGAGCGCCGCGAAGAATCTCACCGCGCGACCCTTCGTTTCACTCAGGGTGACAGATCTGGTGTGCCAATCTTTTGTGGTCTGATTTAGAGTACAGGGTCAGTCCCACTGCTGAACTGAAGCTTGAAGTTTTCTTTACCACAGCATTGCAATCCTGGTATTTATCCAGTACACAGCTTCCACTTAGCGCACGCGCCGTGTTACCATTGCGGTTTGTTTGGCCAGTTTCGCAGCTCAACGCTTACAGTGGAGTTCCTGGTGACGAAACCTCACAGGAACCTCACCATAACCGGAGAAAGGAGTGGCCTATGACTACCATGCCGATCCAGGGGACATGCGATTCGCGCTTCACGGCGGTACGCGAAGCATTTGCCGAAAACTTTGCGATCCGCGGCGAAGTCGGCGCCGCTGTCTGTGTCTATACAGACGGCAAACCAGTTGTTAACCTCTGGGGCGGTTATGCCGATGCCGCTCGTACCCGGCCGTGGGACCAGAACACGATCGTCAGTGTTGCCTCAACGACTAAAGGTATGGTCGCACTTTGCACGCATAGGCTTGTTGAGCGCGGCCTGCTCGACCTTGATGCGCCGGTAGCGCGTTACTGGCCCGCCTTTGCCCAGGCTGAAAAAGATACTCTGCCAGTGCGCTGGCTGCTGAGCCATCGCGCCGGGCTGCCTGCTGTACGACGTGACTTGCCACCGCAGTCGCTCTATGACTGGCACGCTTTCACTGCAGCACTGGCGGAGACAAAACCCTGGTGGGAACCTGGAACGCAACATGGCTATCATGCTATCACCTTTGGTTTCTTAGTGGGTGAGGTCATCCGGCGTCTCAGTGGCAAGAGTGTGGGACAGTTCCTCCACTCAGAAGTTGCCGGGCCACTGGGAGCAGACTTTTTTATTGGGGTGCCAGAATCGGAAGATTATCGAGCCGCCGAAGTCCTCCCTGATCCCCCTCCTCTGCCCGGCGATACGACCATGTGGGACGTGATCCTGCGAGATCCAATGTCTATGGCGGGACGCGCTTTTCTCAATCCGCCGCGTACCCCCGATGTGACAAACACGCGAGCTTGGCGCGCTGCCGAGATCCCGGCGGGCAACGGACATACCACTGCCAAAGGGCTTGCTCGCATCTATGGTGCGCTGGCCCATGGTGGTACATTGGACGGCGTTTCTCTTCTGCAGCGCGCCACCATTGAGGCGGCAATCGTTGAACAGTCCTCTGGTCTCGACGCAGTGCTGTCGTTCCCGACACGGTTCGGGCTTGGGTTCATGCTGCCCACTGCGGAACGACCATTTGGCCCCAATCCCCATGCCTTCGGACATCCGGGGAGAGGTGGCTCTATTGGCTTTGCCGACCTGGCAGGAGGCATCGGCTTTGCTTATGTCATGAACCAATACAAGACCGGCACGCTGCGCAATCCTGACCTTCGTTGGCCAGCCCTCGTCGAGGCGGTCTATGCGTCACTCGGGGCCAAATAGCCGGGTTGCAACCAAAATACTCAGGCAGACAGAGACAGGAGGCTCGACTGTCCCTCCTCCTGCCTTCTCCTCTCGCGGGTCCGACACCGACTTGATGGAGCAGTACCATAAGGCGAAGGCACAGTATCAGGACGCACTCCTCTTTTTTCGCCTGGGTGACTTCTACGAGATGTTCTATGACGATGCCGCGATAGCCGCACGTGAGTTAGACATCGTGTTGACCTCCCGGCCCCAGGGAAAAGGTCGAGAACGGGTACCGCTCTGTGGAGTGCCCCATCACCGTCTGGAACCATATCTCACCCGCTTAGTCGAGAAGGGATATAAGGTCGCTATTTGTGAGCAGGTTGAAGAGTCACAAAAAGGCAAACGGATCGTCAAACGCGCCGTCGTCCGGGTCGTCACGCCAGTCACCTTGTTCGAAACCGCAGGACAAGAACAAACCCTTGCCGCCCTCTTTCCCGAGCAAGATCACCTTGGCGTAGCTTTTCTGGCGCTTGCCACCGGTGAGTTCCTCGTCGCCGAGACCACGCCCGCAGATCTCCCTGCCCTGTTCGGCAAGCTTCGGCCAAAAGAAGTCGTGCTCAAAGCTGGAGAACAATTCAGCGGAAACGGACACCCCAACGTGTTCGTGACTGAACGACCGCGAGAGGAGTTTACCGCCGAGATCGC
Organism: Deltaproteobacteria bacterium; assembly: GCA_016200595.1. GTDB lineage: Bacteria > Desulfobacterota > Binatia > Bin18 > Bin18 > JACQEL01. Next base: position 3,817 of record JACQEL010000388.1, on the reverse strand, counting down.
TTTGGACTACCTCAGACAGTCTTTCGGCCAAGCGGTCGTGGACGCTTTAGCTCTTTCACATCGCCGGTCTCTCATCGCTGCCGGAGTGCTGCTCGGCTATGTGAAAGAGACCCAACAAGCGTTCCTCCCGCATCTCCAGGCTCCACAACCGTACCGCAGCGAAGATTTTGTATTTCTTGATCCACACACCCAACGCAACTTAGAACTCGTCGCCAACATTCTCGAGGGCGGCGAAGAAGGTACGCTCTTTTCTCTGCTCAACATCACGCAAACACGGATGGGCCGGCGGCGCCTGTGGAATTGGCTGCTTCACCCGCTCCTTTCGCTTGAGAAAATCTCCCAACGGCAGGAAGCGATTGCTGAACTCGTGGCTGGCCACAGCCTGCGGGGCGAATTGCGGACCTTACTCTCTCATATTCTTGACCTGGAACGGCTGACTTCGCGCATTACTTCAGCCATAGCGAATCCCCGGGATCTCGCGGCATTACAAACCTCACTGGCTCCGTTGCCCCGCCTCTGCGAACTTCTCTCTTCCTCCACTACCCTCCGTCTTCGTGCACTTCACCACGAGTTTGATCCTTTGGAGGACATTTATCGAGAGATCCAGCGTGTCTTGGTAGAAGAACCCCGGGCGCTAGCCAAGGAGGGAGGGATCATTCGGCCTGGTGTATCCGCAGAACTCGATGAATTACATCTGATCCAGACTAACGGCAGCAGCTGGCTAGCTAATTTTGAACAACGAGAGCGAGAACGAACCGGCATTGCTAATTTACGCGTTGGGTTCAACAAGGTTTTCGGGTATTACTTGGAGGTCACGAAATCCCATCTCCAGCTCGTGCCAAAGTCTTACTCCCGTCGCCAGACATTGGTCCATGCCGAACGCTTCTTAACCAAAGAACTCCAACGGTTTGAGGAAAAAGTCCTCTCGGCTGCCGATCGCAGTCGCGCCCTGGAATACAATCTTTTCACCCAACTCCGCGAGCACGTCGCGGCGCAGGCGCAGCGTCTACGACAAGCGGCCGGAGTCCTGGGTACACTTGATGTTCTCTGCGCCCTGGCTGAAGTAGCGGTTAAGAGAGGATGGGTACGACCAGAGATCTCCGAAGACTATGGCATACACATCACCGAAGGACGCCACCCTGTGGTCGAAGCGCTTACCGGTAGCTTTGTCCCAAATGATCTCCACCTCGACCAGCATCAACACCTCTTGCTTCTGACCGGCCCCAACGCGGCGGGGAAGAGTACTTATGCGCGACAGGCTGCTCTCCTGGTGCTCATGGCGCAAATCGGAAGTTTTCTTCCCGTCGAGACGGCAACTATTGGCGTGGTAGACCGTATCTTCACCCGCGTGGGGGCGGCTGATTTCCTTGCGCGCGGGCTCTCGACCTTCATGGTGGAAATGATGGAGACGGCTAATATCCTGCGCCACGCAACTACGAGGAGTTTGGTGATCCTCGACGAGGTCGGACGTGGCACTGGCACTTCCGACGGTCAGGCCATAGCTCAAGCAGTGGCAGAAATCCTTGCCCAAGAGATCAAAGCCAAAACCCTTTTCACCACCCACTACCATGAGTTGGCCCGCTTAGCAGAAACAACCCCAGGCATTGTCAACGCTCGTCTAGAGGTGAGAGAAGATCAAGATGAAGTTGCCTTTCTCTACAAAGTCGTCCCCGGTGCAGCGCAAAAGAGCTATGGCCTGTATGTCGCCCGGCTCGCAGGGTTACCTGAGTCTGTGGTTGCACGCGCCAGCCGATTACTGACGAGTTGGCAGCCGGAAGCGAAAAGTCCTGCCCTCTCCACCACGGTGCAGGCCGCGCAACGGAATGGGCTGGTTGGCACAGAAAAAGAAAACGCGCTACGGAGAGCACGCGCTGTGATAGAACAGCTCTCAAGCCTCGATCCGCTGCATACCACGCCTATGGAAGCCCTGCTGCGGTTGGCAGAATTGAAAAAATTGGCGGACGGAACTCGTGGAACATTTGCCGTTCGTGCTGAGCGTAGCCGCGGCAGCGGCGGAGTCGAAGCACGGGTTCGCTCCTTAACTTACTGCCATTGCCCTGTACTGCTCGGCATTGGCCCTCAGGCTGAGCTACTCTTCCACCAGCGCAATCGCCCCGCTTGGACACAATTCCGCCATCTCATCTGCCGCTTCGCGCAATTCCCCCTGTGGACACTCAACCAAGACCAGCGGAGAACCCTCGTCACTTGCTTTAAAAAGTTCCGGATGCAAATACGAACATTGACCAGTCCGGCGGCACTTACGGTAATCAATCACCAGTCGCATGTCAGTATCCTCCCTTATCGAGCAGCAGCGGTAAGTGTTGGAAGCCGAATACGACAGGACTTGCGGTCTGTCGGACCGCCGGAGCACTGCCGCGCCGGAGAGTCGGAAAGCGATCGAGAAAGGTATTGAGCGTGATCTGCGCCTCAACCCGCGCCAGCGGCGCACCCAGGCAGTAATGAATCCCCATGCCGAAGGCAACATGCTGCCGCAGATCACGATCCAGACGGAACTCATCGGGATGCGGAAATCCACTGGGGTCACGATTCGCTGCTCCATAAAAGATGCCAACCGTCTCTCCCTGTGGGATCTTGATTCCTGACATCTCCACCGCGCGGGTCGTCGTGCGCAGTAGCTCGCGCACTGGACTCTCATACCGTAAAGTCTCTTCAATGACATGCTCAACCAGACCGCGGTTCTCGCGCAACTGCTGCCACAAGTCCGGCCGATCCACCAAGATGTTCAGGATATTACCCAGGAGATTCGTCGTGGTCTCGTTCCCGGCAATGAGGAGTAACAAACAGAAGCCAAGAATCTCCCAATCTTCCAGTGACTCGCCTTCGACTTCTGCCTCGACCAAGGCGGTAATGAGGTCTTCAGCCCCCTGAGAGCGTCGCGCGCTAGCCATCTTGCCGAAATAAGCCATCATCTCCTGGATATTCGTCATCCGCTCTTCCAGCGTTATCGTGGTGACAGAAAGAGTAGCATCCGACCAGCGCTTAAAGGTCACGTATTCCTCCCCGGGAATACCGAGGAGACGGGCAATGACCTTCACCGGTAGAGGCATAGCGTATGATTGGATGGTGTCTACTTCTTCCGTGCCGATCTCATCCAATAGCTCGCTCGCGATCCCGGCAATCCACGGCTCTAACGTTTCAATACGTTTTAAGGTAAATGCCTTGTTGACCAGCCGCCGCAAACGGGAATGGCGGAGAGGGTCGTCGTTGACCAACACCAATGGCGGAACGACTCCTTTCTCTATCAGCGGGTTGTGCGCTGATGAAAAGGTGTCGTGATCCCGCAAGGCGCCATAGACATCCTCGTATTTCAGCAGCCCCCAGGCCCGCATCGGCTCATCGATTCCCGGAAAGATGCCGCCTGGCAAGTGAATGTAATTAACCGGCGACCGCGCGCGCAGGTGGCGGAAGAACGGATAAGGGTCGGCAATAGCGACCGGTGAGTTGAGATCATCGGGTGAAAAGTTTGACGATAGTTCCATAGCTTTTCTTCGTGCCCATGGACTAAGAATGAGGCGGTCTCTCCGAATAAGCCGCCTCCCTTTCAGGGTGTCTTGTAACCCCTCACCAACAAACCCTAGTACTCTGTTCATATCGACACTTTAGGTCTTTCCTATACCCAGGCCCTGCCTGGGTATGCCGTGTAGTCGTGGCTCTGCTACATCCAGGGTTTGCCAGCTTAGGCAGAGCCTGGGAACGAGGGGGTTAATTAAGCAATCCTTCGGATGCAACGTGCCTTCCATTGAGCTGTCTTTCTCCTCTCCACGTCTGACGATACTATGGGCGCGAGAAAAAAACG
>JACQEL010000059.1 GCA_016200595.1 Deltaproteobacteria bacterium | reverse complement strand
TGACCGCTACCAGCGGCCACTCGGCCGCAGGGTCAGCATGCACGATACTCCCACCGATCGTGCCCCGGTTGCGGATAGCCAGAGGTCCGACCTCAGCAGCAGCGCGCGGCAGGAGGGGGTGAGTCGCGCCGGCCTCCTTGGACACTTCGAGTTGCCGATGCCGAGTCAGAGCGCCGACGCGCAGGGTGCCGTTTTCGTGTTTAATGAACGAAAGCTCGGTGAGCCGGTTGACATCAATCAGGGCACTGATCTGGGCCATACGCAGGTTCAGCAGCGGCACGAGGCTCTGCCCACCAGCGAGGAGTTTGGTGTCTTCACCGCCTTGGGCAAGCAAGGCGAGCGCCTCCTCGACCGACTGAGGACAAGCGTAAGTAAATTTAGGCGGTTTCATAACTTCCTTCTTCTTCCCCAAAGGGAGAGAGAATCTTGCTTAGCTGTCGAGCGAGTCTATTAGTGCTTCTTCGCCCAGTCAAGCATTTGACAACCCGTTCCACAGTTCCGGCCTTGGCGATGCCTCCATCTTGGAAAATGCGTGCGGAGGAAACCCATGGCTTGGGCCGGTCCTCTCGTCGATACAAGCGTTCTCATTGATTATTTCGCTGGGCAAAAGAATCGTGAAAGTCAGCTTCTGGACGATCTCCTAGCCCAGGGACCACCTCCAGCGACCTGTCCGATCATTGTACAAGAATACTTGCAGGGATTAACCGACCCGCAAGAATTTGCCCTTGCCCGTGCCGACTTGGACAACTTTGATCAACTCTCTCCGCCTGATTACCAGACACATATCCGCGCCGCTGAGTTTCACGTTCAGCTGAGGCAGCAGGGCATTACCGTACCCACAGTGGATACCCTGATTGTCACCATGACAAAAGTGGCTGGCCGATCGCTCCTCACGCGAGATCACAGACAGCAGGACTTGGCACGATCTATCCAAGTGCTTTTGCTCTGACGAAGGAGGGAATAGTTGTAGGTATCAGGGAAGTGGCGACCGTTTTTACGGGGAGCGCGGGCTGCCAGGTTCGACGCTAGCCAGTTGGGATCGGCGTTGCGTCCGTTGCCGAGCGGGCTTTGGAGAGCTTAAGGGTAATGTGAGACTTGTCGTAAGCAGATGCCGGGCTGACTGCGCAATGGTGGTAAAGGCTTCTGACAGTTGTTCTGGTGTGTGCTCCTCCCAATCTTCCAGTTGCATACCCCAATCAATCAATTCCACGCAGTCCTCTAAGCGGCGTTGTTCCAGTTTCTGGACAACATCGAGGTTGAACAGAGCCTGTTCCGCATACCGCACCGTAATACATTTCCGCTGGAGCAAGTCGACCAAGGAGAGCGCATACCATCCGACGAGGCGCCGAATCTCCATATCCGACAGCAATTGGCTATCCAGAAGGTCAACAAGAGCGGTGTGCAAGGATTGTGACATAAGGTTATTTCACTTTGACGCCCCAGACTTTCCCCGTGCGTCTGTGCTCGAAATAATGGATTTCCGTGCCGTCCATGCCACGTCGGTACACCTTACGCCACTCTCCTGCACAATGCTCGCGAAGTGCAGCGAGTATGGATAGATTTCTGATGCTCACCTTCCGAGTTCCTTGACGTGCAGGTTTCCAGCCGTAGGGAATCTTGCTGGATTTTTGTAACGAGTCAGAAATCTCATCTGCAGCAATCTTCATCAAAGCAGAACCGTAGTTATTGCTTCGTTACACTCTATGCTTATCGCGCTTCGTCCAAGCGGACAAGAGAGTAGAAGCTCTGTTCTTTTTTCTATAAAAACTGAGTGCTGACAACTCAAAGTTCCCGCCTTGGCAATGTTTCCATCTTGGTGGGCAATGCCCACCCTACTTTCTTCCCCAGTCAGTCCTCATTACTCAGCACTCATTACTTTCTTCACGCGTAATAACTCCGTCGTTTCACCGCCATCTCTCGCTCGAGATAAAAGATCTCCAGCTTCTCCCAGGCCTCGCCTTTGCGCACGAATTTGTGTCCGCGCAGGATCGTGGCGACGATGCCGAGGTCAGGCCGGCCCGGATACTCGCGCTTGCCGGTAATCTCGGTTGAAGCAAAGACCGTATCGCCAACGAACACCGGACCGGTGTGGCGGCCGGTCACGTAGCACACATCACCCAAAGCGTTATCTCCTACATCAGGACAGGAAAGACCCAGACACAGGTTAAACGGAATCCCACCATAGACGATCAACTGCCCGCCGAGGTACTTTTGCGGATTTTGATCGATGAGATATTGGTTGCTGTGGACCTGAGAAGTGTTATCAAGCATCGCGGTGAGTTCCATATGTACAGTCGTCACCGTGCGACCGCGGGAGTGCTCAATGGTGTCTCCAGCAGTGAAGTCTTCAAAATAGGTATCCGCGTTAGTCAGATGCGCCAGTTCGGCATAGCGTCGGCCGGCATCGTAAGCCGGCACGACGAGTTCACCAGGAATCACCGGCACTTCAGACAACGCGGCGGTCTCGACCTTTGCCTCGGCATTATCCTTCCATACCTGGACTTTGCGCTGGAAGGTGAGGACGACCTCGCCGTTCTGATTACGGCCGGTGGTCTGAACATGGACCACACCGCGGTCAGGCTCGCGCGAAGAGGGCTGCACGCCAACGATGGTCGTCTCCACCTCGACGGTGTCACCAATATACACTGGCGCGCCGAAGCGCATGTCGCGATACTCCAGATTAGCGCGTGCATTCTCGGAGATATCCTCGACGCTCTGGCTGAACACGACGTTCATCACCAACCCGGGAGGGGCAATCAAGCCACGGAAGCCATAGCGCTGTGCGTAGCGCAAGTTCTTGCACAATGGATTGGTGGTCATGCCAAATTCAGTGAAGGCGTTGAACAGTCCTTCGGTTACGGTCTTGCCGACCTTGTGACGAAAAAGCTGGCCAACCCGGAAGTCTTCGAGAAAATTGCCGCGTTTTTTGCGAATGAGCACGGTTCTGTCCCTTTGAGAAAAGTGGCGGTACGGTAGCTTTTCTGCTAAAGCCGGTCAAGAGGAAAACGACGATAGGAGAGGAGGCTTGCCATGCCAAACGCCGGAAAAGATGACGTGTACGTTGGTCTGGACTGTGGGCGCCGTGAATATGTTATCTCGCCCCAGATGGTGCGAGAGTATACCGACGCGGTCCAAGATCACCACCCGTGGTACTTCGGCTCATCGCCCTTCGGCGCGCCAGTAGCGCCGGGACTCATCCGCCACTCAGAGATGTATGTCGATCGTCGTTGGTATCTCCCCAACATCTACGGCAACCTCCACGCCAAGCAGGAGTGGGAGTTGTTCGCTCCCATCCTTGTCGGGGAACATATCAGTGCGCACTCACTGGTCATTGATCGTTATATCAAGCGTGGCCGAGACTTTGTGGTGAACGAGGTCCTCTTCATCGGAGATGATGGTCGCGTGCGCCTGCGCAGCCGCACCTATCAAAGTTTTCTACTGGATAGTGGCGTCAGTGGCACGGTAGTCGGCAAAGAGCGGGAAAAAGACACCGGCCGCCGCTTCGAGGTCGGCAAGGGCCCGATCGTGGAAGAACTTGCCCCTCTGGCGAAAGAAGTCGGGCCGGAGATGTGCGTGCGTTTCTCCGGGCCAGGCAAGAATTACCATACTGACCGTGAGGAAGCCCAGAAATTGGGGTTCCCTGAAGTCGTAGTGCAAGGAATGATGTCAATCTGTTTTCTCTCGGAGTTACTGACGCGCCGCTTCGGCGAGGGTTGGTTCTGTGGCGGGAAGATGGCGGTGAACTTAGTGAATGTTTTATGGCAGGGAGAGGCCGTCACTACGCGCGGGGTGATCAAGGAGTTCACCCCCGAAGGCAGCCGCCAACGGGCGCACCTGGAAGTGTGGTGCCAGAAGGCGGATGGTACGGTCATTACCGCTGGCAGCGCCAGTGCGGTGGTGGTATAGTCCCTTAGAGCGGTTTTCAATTGCCTTTCCGCAATGCGTTCACCCTTC
>JACQEL010000404.1 GCA_016200595.1 Deltaproteobacteria bacterium | reverse complement strand
CCTGCCTATACCGCGGAGCCGCCCAGCGCCGGTGACAATTGCCACTTTGCCGTCGAGAACACCCATGATTACCTCTCTCCTTTTACAGAGCCCCCTCACCCTGTCCCTCTCCGAGAGGGAGCAATGGCATTAAGTTAGCATAGTCTTTAGTGGGACGCGGCCCTTCGACTTCGCTCCGCTACGCTCAGGGCGAACGGGGTGGGGAAGATCGTGGACCATTTGCCGTTCGTGCTGAGCGTAGCCGCGGCAGCGGCGAAGTCGAAGCACGGGTTCGATCCTTAACTTAATGCCATTGCCCAGCGGGAGAGGGGACCTCGCTCTTCACTACTGGCCCAATTCCTCAGCAAACAGCTTCTTCACTCTCGTCCACGCATCATCAGCCGCAGCTTTGTTATACGTCGGCCGCTGATCGCAGAAGAACCCATGCTCGGCTCCGGGATAGACCACCACTTCATGGCGACTCTTGTTCTTTTCCAAGGTGGCCCGGATGGTATTCACCTCAGGCATCGGAATCGACGCATCCTTGTCACCAAAAAGGCAGAGGATATGGCCGGTGATATTCCCGCTGCGGCCGACCGTAGAGGGAGCGCCACCAAACCCCTGCTCTTTGGCGATACCACCGCCATAGAAGCTCGCGGCAGCTTTAATATCGGTCTCAGCGGCAGTTAAATAGGTGATATGGCCGCCGACGCAAAACCCGATGGCACCGAGCTTGTCACCCTTGACATAATTTTGCCGTTTGAGGAATGAGAGCGCAGCCCGCGCATCATCGACTATCTCATCGGCCTTGAGCTGGGTATACAGCTTGATTCCGGCATTCATGCCTTGCTGATCATACCCGTACTCCACGCCCGGCCCGGAGCGGTGGAAGAAATCCGGCGCTAAGGCGACATATCCCTCACGGGCGATACGCTCGGTCACGTCACGGATGTGAGAATTGACGCCAAAAATCTCCATGAATACCACCACCCCTGGGCGCGGGGTCCCGTCCGCAGGCCGAGCCAAATAGCCGCCCATGGTTTTGCCCTCGACGTTGATATGCACGCGTTCGGTCTTGATCTCCATCAGTAGAGTCCTCCTTTTTGCTGTACAAGAATAAAGGGGCAGTCTCGACTACCCGCTTTCTCTGCCAGGTTCCTTTTCTCACACACCCGCTTACTCTCTGTCAAGACAGTGCGTGACGTATGCAACTGGAATATCACCGAGCTATAATTCTCAAGAGCGACCACAGAGAGTCGCCTTTATTTTTTCTCCGCCTTTGCCTTTTCACCTTTTGCCCTTTTTCCCCTTCTTGCGCTATCGTGTCCTAGTCTTTCGTCGTAGCCTGATTTATGGTTTGGAATAGTAGAGTTGGTGGAGGAACTCGCATGGGTGAAACATCGTTGGCAACGATGGTGCTGGAACGCGTCGAGCGCTATGGCACCAGACGGGCGTTGCTCAGCAAACAGGGTGGACACTGGGAAGAACTTTCCTGGCAAACCCTAGGCAATAAGATTGTGCGCGCCGCACAAGGGCTGACTGCGCTTGGATTTCGTGCCGGTCATCGTTTGGCGATCGTAGCCGAGAATCGGCCTGAGTGGCCGATCATCGATCTGGCCTGTTTGTATCTCGGTGGGGTCGATGTGCCCCTCTATCTCACCAGTACGCCCAAAGAAACAGCCTACATCCTTAAAGACGCTGGGGTAACCTTCGTTGCCTTATCCGGCCGCGAGCAACTCGCCAAGATCCTCAAAATCGCTGGTGATCTGCCCGAGCTGTCTTATTTGCTCTTGCTGGATGATGGCCCGCAAGAAGAGACTCGTCTGGGGCAACTCCCAGCCCTGAGCTTCGCTGGCTTGCTCGCACGAGGAGAACGAAATGGCGGCGCAACGCAACAGGCAACGGATCCTGGACTTGCGACTATCATCTATACTTCTGGGACTACTGGTGTACCCAAGGGCGTGATGCTGACCCACGCCAACATGCTCGCAAATACGCAGGACGCTACCGCAATTCTGCCGCTCACCGACGAAGACCTGAGCGTATCCTTTTTACCGCTGTCTCACGGATTCGAGCGCACGGCTGGCCTCTATACCCTGCTGCGCGCCGGCGCTACCCTTGCTTATGGTGGGGGCACGGTTACGCTGACGAAAGATCTAGCGGAAGTCAAACCTACAGTGATCTGTTGCGTCCCGCGCGTGCTTGAGTTGGTGTACCGCCGCGTCTCGAGTGAGCGGGAGAACGCCAAATTCCCCAAGCGGCAGATTCTTGACTGGGCACTCACTGTCGGTAAGAAAGCCGGTACTGCGCGCAGCACACAACAAGCCCTGCCTCTCGCGCTTGGCTGGCAGTATCGTTTGGCTGACCGTGTCCTTTTCCGTAAGTTACGCGCCGTGCTGGGGGGACGCGTGCGTTTTCTTGTCTCCGGTGGAGCACCGCTTAATGCGGAAATCGCCCGCTTCTTCTACGGAGCGGGATTCACGGTCTACGAGGGCTATGGCCTCACCGAAGCGGGCCCAGTTGTGTCCTGCAATCTTCCTGGCCGCACGCGCTTAGGAACCGTTGGTCCAGCCCTGCCACAAGTTGAAGTGAAGATCGCCGAAGATGGCGAGATCTGCGTACGTGGCCCTAATGTCATGCAGGGGTATTATCACCGGCCCGAGGATACTGCACAGGCGATCGATGCGGAACGGTGGCTGCACACCGGTGACGTGGGAGAGATTGATACCGAAGGATTCATTACCATCACCGATCGGAAAAAAGATCTCATTATCACCTCCGAAGGCGAGAACATCGCTCCGCAACACATCGAGGGCTTACTCAAGCAAGACCCGCTGATCGAGGAAGCCTGTTTGATCGGCGATAAACGGCCCTATTTGACGGTCCTGATCGCCCCCAATCGTCCCTTGCTTGAAGCTTTGGCGCGTAAGCATGGGGTCGCCCAGGAGTGGTCAGCCCTGCTCGAACGCAACGAATTCCGCGTGCTGTTTCGCCGCCGTCTCGACGAGGTGAACCGCGTGTTGCCGCTCTACTCTCGGGTGCGAAACTTTGCGCTGCTGGCTGAACCGTTTTCTCAGGAGCGGGACGAGCTTACCCCTACGCTCAAGGTCAAACGGCGGGTGGTAGCCGAGACTCGTCGTCCCCAGATCGAAGCCCTGTATCGCCCGGCTGGGAGTTTGAGTGAATCCCGCCAGCATGCCTAGCCGGTTGGAGCAATTTTCCTCCAGTTGGTGAGAAATTAAAAAGAGCAACATGACTGCCGAACCACACGTTTCTGACAATGACACTCCACTCGTCGGCCGAGTTGAAACCGTTGACAACCTCGACTTGCTGTTGGAAGTGTTACCCTTACCCGTGCGCGAAGCCCTCCTGCATGAGCCAGGGCTATCAGACTTGCTCGAAGTCGTGCTTGACCTCGGCCGTCCTCCTGAAGCGCGCTATGTCAAAAAAACCGTCTATCTCCTCGATACAGCCGTAACGCGGGAAGAGCTGCAGTTCACAGTCGCACGGGTCGGCGCGTTCACCCACGATAACCGAGCGGGCATTCCGCGCACCTTGCACCGCATTTCCGCGTTACGCAACCGTACCGGTGAGGTGATCGGCCTCACCTGCCGGGCTGGCCGAGCCGTATTCGGCACTGTCGATATCGTCAAAGACATCATCACCGAAGATCAGCAAAGCATTCTCCTGCTCGGTCCGCCGGGGGTCGGCAAGACCACGCTTTTGCGCGAGGTCGCACGCGTCCTGGCGGATGAGAGCGGCAAACGGGTCATCGTGGTCGATACCTCAAATGAAATCGCCGGCGACGGAGACATCCCCCATCCAGCTATCGGTCGCGCTCGGCGCATGCAGGTGCCGTCGCCAGACCTCCAACATAAGGTCATGATTGAAGCCGTAGAGAATCACATGCCCGAAGTGATTGTCGTCGATGAAATCGGCACCGAGGCTGAAGCGCTGGCCGCGCGCACCATCGCCGAGCGGGGAGTCCGCCTCGTCGCTACCGCCCACGGCACCGCCTTGGAGAACCTCATCCAGAATCCGACTCTGGCCGACCTGCTCGGCGGCATTCAGTCGGTCACGCTCGGTGACGAAGAGGCCCGCCGACGGGGTTCGCAGAAAACCGTGCTAGAAAGGAAAGCGCCGCCCACCTTTGACGTACTGATTGAGATCCATGATCGTTATCGTTTCGCCCTCCACGCTGACGTCGCTGAAGCGGTAGACAGCTTACTGCGTGGCCGTACGCCGCGCATCGAGATTCGCGCCCGCCGCGAAGACGGTCACGTCGAGATCAGCCACCCCACGCCCGAGCCACCCGAGCCGATGATCGAGGCACCACGGCTGGAGCGACGCAAGTTGCTGCGTATCTTTCCTTATGGCATTAACCGCCACCGCCTTGAGCAAGCCATTCATGAGTTAGAAGCGCCGGCTCGGCTGGTAAACCAACCGGCTCAGGCTGATGTGATTCTCACCGTGCGCGGCCAAGTCAAACGGCAACCGAAAGAAATGCGGCAACTCGTCGAACAAGGCACTCTATTGTACACCTTGCGCAGCGACACGGTGATGCAGATGGCCAAATTCCTGCGTGAACAACTCGCCGACGCTTTTCCCGAGGATCACGCAGCGATGGTCGAGGCTGAGGCAGCAATCAGCCAAGTATTCGATCATCAGCGCCCTGTGGAACTCGCACCGCAGAAGCCGCGATTACGCCGTCTGCAACATGAATTGGTCAAACGCTTCGGTCTGGTTTCGAAAAGCGAAGGAGAAGACCCGTTCCGGCGGCTCGTGATCTATCCTACACGTTGAGACAGAGAGTTGAGACAGAGACAGAGAGTTGGGACAGAGACAAGGAGCGGAGATAGAGATAAAGAGGGGCGGAGCGGTCTCGGTCTCCTTTCTCTGTCTCTTTTTCGATCTACCGCCGGGGAATAAATTCCCCGGCTACCCTCGCCGCCTCGCGCTGCGAGGCGCGG
>JACQEL010000403.1 GCA_016200595.1 Deltaproteobacteria bacterium | reverse complement strand
TACAAGTGGACACGCGCCGGGTTGGAAACGCTGTATAGCGCCTCTCATATGTTGTTAGCGGCACGAGCCGCGGGCATCGAATACCCCCTGGGAGGAGGGTCTCTGGAAGTGGGAGATACTGAACTCGTGCGGGCCCAGCTACAGCGAGCGCGCGAGATCGGTTATCGCGGAGCGTTATTGATCCATCCTTCGGCTGTGCCGATCGCGAATGAGGTTTTCGCTCCATCTCCAGAGGAGGTCGAGTGGAACAAAGGGGTGTTGCGTGCGATGGCCGAGGCCGAGCAGGCTGGACGTGCGGCAGTGACGTACGATGGCATGATGATCGATTACGCGCACGTCAGAAACGCACTCGATCTGTTACATCAAGCCGAAGCGTTCGGGATCAAGGTTGGCGAGTATCCGCAGGTAAAAGCGTTGTAGAGGTTATAAGTCTGTCAGTAGTCACAACTTAAGCTATTTTTCCCACACTGCAGGCCCTAGATCCCCTCTCCCCTCGTGGGAGAGGGCTTGGGAGAGGGGGTGGAGAGCAGAGCACTGGCCGTGAGCCTCCTCTCCCTGTCCTTCGCCCTTACGCTTCGAGGCGATTGAGCAGTTCCGCAATCAAGCGGTCGAGCGGTAAGCGGATCTGTTGGAGGGTATCGCGATCACGCAACGTGACCGTGTTATCTTGCATGGTCTGATGGTCGACCGTCACGCCGAACGGTGTACCGACCTCGTCCTGGCGGCGATAGCGCCGGCCAATCGAACCGGCCTGATCGTAGAATACCGCGAATCGTTGCTTGAGGAGGTCGCGGATCTCTAGCGCTTTCTCTGGCTGTCCATCTTTGCGTAAAAGCGGAAAAATTCCGACTTTGATAGGTGCCAGACGTGGATGCAAGCGCAGGACCACTCGAGACTCGTTATCCTGCACATCTTCTTCATAAGCATCGAGGAGAACGATAAGCAGGATGCGGTCTACCCCGACTGCCGGCTCAACAACATACGGCAGATAACGTTCACGGGTTTCTTCGTCGAAAAAGGTCAGGTCTTTGCCACTGTATTCGGCATGCTGCCGCAGGTCAAAGTCGGTACGATTAGCAATGCCTTCGAGTTCGCTCCAGCCAAATGGATACTGGTATTCGATATCCGAGCAGGCCTTAGCATAGTGAGCAAGTTCATCTTTCTCATAGTGATGAAAGCGGAGGTGATCAGACTTGATGCCGAGCCGCGTGGAATACCAACTCATACGCTGCTCGCGCCAGTACTCGAACCACTCCTCATCCGTCCCAGGTTTGACGAAGAACTCCATTTCCATTTGCTCGAACTCACGCGTCCGGAAAATAAAATTGCCGGGCGTGATTTCGTTGCGGAAAGATTTGCCGATCTGCGCAATGCCGAAAGGGGGTTTGAGGCGGCCGGACTGCTGGACATTGACAAAGTTCACGAACATTCCTTGAGCAGTCTCGGGGCGCAGGAACGCTACTGCTGCGTCTTCCTCGACCGGGCCGACAAAGGTTTTGAACATCAGGTTGAATTGTCGGGCTTCGGTCAGATCACACTCCATCCCTTTCGGACATTGCCGTTCGTCTTTAGGCGGAATTTGATCGGCGCGAAAGCGTCGTTTGCAAACGCGACAATCCACTAAGGGATCAGAAAACCCAGCAATATGACCCGAAGCTTCCCATACGCGCGGGTGCATGAGCACGGCGCTCTCGATCCCCACGACATTCTCGCGGGCGGTCACCATGTAACGCCACCACGCCTCGCGGATATTGCGCTTAAGCTCGATGCCGAGGGGACCGTAATCCCAGGTGCTGGCGAAGCCACCGTAGATCTCGCTAGAGGGGAAGACAAACCCGCGCCGTTTGCACAGGTTGACAATCTTATCCATGGTTACCGACATGGGACCGGCAGCCATATCATTCCTCCTGGGAGTCGTCAATCTGAGAATCGCTGAGGGATCCGATTTGCTCAAGAAACGCCCGCGATTTCAATGGCCTAGGAAGGTGGTGAGAAAGCCAGCTCGAAACTAAGGCGCGCATTTCGCGAGACACCCGGGGGGAGGCCATAGTCCGTAGACCCGTATCGACATCTCCAATCTTAAGGCCGTACAACAAACGCAAAGTTGCGGGCGAAAGCAATAACGTACTTCCCCCTCGTCCCCGACAGTTCAGGCACAAGAGCCCCCCAAGGCTGGAAGAAAAAGTGAGTGGTTTCTCCTCTACCACAAGGCTGAGCCCACACTGTTGGCAGCTTGTGAGATGCGGCCCATACCCCGCATGGGTTAACAGGAGTAACTCAAACACCGGCAGAAATAAAGGTGAGAGACTCTCCTGCTCTTCTAAAACGGCGAGCCCGTGTAAGAGTAGCTCATAAGTTTCTGGTCCTGACTCACGCCCTGCGACCATAGCATCGATCAGCTCTACCACATAACTGGCTAGAGCAAAGCGCTGTAAGTCACGACTCGGACGAACAAAGCTCCGGATCAGGTCACAACTGAAAATGAAAGCCAGCTCCTCAGAGCGACTCGGGCGAAATCGTAAATGCACCTGAGTAAAAGGTTCCAAGACATTGACGAAGCGGCGGCGTGAGCGCTTGGCTCCTTTGGCAATGCCAGTGATCTTGCCCCAATTTTGCGTCAAAAAGGTAACAATCTTGTCCGATTCATCGTGAACCCGGCTACGCAAGACAACCGCGGGGGTACGTTCTTCAAACATTTTTACCTTGACACTGTGAGAGGTGGTTCTTACATTCCGCCAAAGACATTGTCTCTTTGGGTAGAATAAAAAAGACTCAGGTTTTCACAAGG
>JACQEL010000402.1 GCA_016200595.1 Deltaproteobacteria bacterium | reverse complement strand
GCTCCAGGGAAAGACCCAAGTATTTGGCGTCTACGAGGGCGATTTCTTCCGGACGCGGCCCACCCACTCCCTCGAAGTCGCCCAGATCGCCAAAGGCATCGCGCTCGGACTTGGGGCCGATACTGATTTGGTCGAGGCGGTCTGCCTGGCGCACGATTTGGGACATCCCCCCTTTGGTCATACCGGCGAGCACACGCTCTATGAACTGATGCGCCACCACGGTGGCTTCGAGGGCAACGCCCAAACCTTTCGTATCCTGACCTGCTTGGAGCGTAAGCATGCCGCCTATGACGGCTTAAATTTGACGTACCAAACGCTCGATGGCGTGCTGAAGTACAAAACCTGTATCGCTGCCGCCTCTTTGACCGCCTCCGACGACCCGGTGAAGGGGTTCTATGCCTGGGATCATGAACTCGTCGACACCATCGTGAACCGCACGGGGAGCGGCTCTGCGCGCAGCTTTGAATGTCAGATCATGGATGTGGCTGACGATATTGCGTATTCCGTGCACGACTTGGAAGATAGCCTCAAAGCCGGACTCATTAACCTCGCCGATTTTCACCGCGCGCCGTCGCCACGCGTGGTACAGACGGTCAACGCGAAGCTTGCTCCATTGGGGCACACGGTTAGTGACGAAGTGGTCCATCGGGAACTCGTCCGTATGGCTGGGCGGCTAGAAGAATTGGAGCGCACCGCTGGTCGTGTCGCGCGTAAGATGCTCACCCGCGACTTGATCGATGAGTTCGCCAGTGCCGTTGCCCTGCAGTCGGACGGGCGGATTGATGCGGAACTGACCAGCCGGGTGCGGATCGAAGTGCTGAAGGCGTTTGAATCGTACAAGGTTATCTTCAACCCGCGCGTCACTACCTTGGGACACAAGGGCAAAGAGGTATTGCGGCGGCTCTTTGCCGTTCTCGATCAGGGCCGCGAATCGATCGGGCTGTTTCCTGAAGATCATGGAGAGGACTACGAGCGCGCGCTAGTCGAGGGTGATGACACCACGCGCAAGCGCGTCATCTGTGATTTCTTGGCCGGTATGACTGATTCCTACGCCATGCGTTTTTACAGCCGTCTGTTCGTGCCTGGCGAGGGCAGTTTTTACGAAATGCTGTAAGGCAAAAGTTACCAGTTCCCAGTGCTCAGTTGTCAGCAGTGTAAGGTGGGCAGCGCCCACCTGCAGTTGGGATTGGCTTGCTCGGCAATTTAGTAAGCGGGAAGGAGGAATAGTCAATTGGGATAGTGCCACTGGTATCAGCCAGATTACCAATACTGCCGACGAGGGAGAAGAACATATCGCCAACTTCGATCCCGCGATCGACAAAAAAGGCGATGTCATCGCCTTTACAGTTCAAGGGACTGATGCGTCCCTCCAGATCAGTAGTCAGGAGATTGCGGTTGCCGACATAGGGAGAAAGTAAACGACAGCATGTTAAGGAGCCTGAACGATGAAAAACAGACGAGTCTCTGGAGAGAGTGTCCGAGTAGTGATTGCCGCGCTGCTCGTGACGAGCTTGGGGGGCTGTGCCAAGACCGTAGTCCAGTCGAAATATGAGCGCCAGGTGACGGGGCCGACAGTCCAACGGCCCTCACGTGTTTTCGTCTACGACTTTACCATCACTCAAGCTGAGGTCAGCGAGAACCAGGGGATCGTGGCCGGTGCGCGCAATGCGCCCAAGGGTACGACGGAAAACGAGCGTGAGACGCAGATTGCCCGGGAAGTCCAGACGCGTATGGCGGACGAGTTAGTGGCGGGCATCCGTGAACTCGGTCTGCCGGCCGAGCGGGCCACGCGCGGCACCCCGATCCCGGCTGACGCAGTAGCGGTGACCGGCGAATTCCTGAATGTTGACGAAGGCAACCGCTTGCGGCGGGCGGTGATTGGCTTTGGCGCGGGCCAATCGACGGTCGAGACGCAGGTGCAAGTCTACACGCCGTCGGGGGGGAGTCTGACCAAACTGCTGGAGTTTAGCACGCACGCTGATAGTGGCTCGATGCCCGGTGCTGCAGTCACTGGCGGTGCCGGAGCCGCAGCCAGCGGGGGGGTGACGGCCGGTGCGGCTGCAGCGAATCTGGGGATCGGTGCGGTCAAGGGTTACCGCTCGCAGGTGGATGAGATGACAGGGCGCAGCGCCGATCAGGCGGTAGCCTATTTGTCGCAATTCTTCGCCAAACAGGGCTGGATTCCTCCCGAAAAGGTCAAGCAAGCAAAAATGGCTCAATAAGGGCGCGCAGCGCGAGGGATTTATCGTAACGCCTCAAGGGTGCGAATCTTGTAGAGTCCGAGCTATATACTCGGCACACCAAGATATGGATTGACCCCTCAGGCTGCAGCTAATAGTGGCACCGGCCGCTGGCCGGTGCGCACAGCCGAGCCGGCTGTGCCACTGGGAGGGTCGTCTCCATCGACATCTCCAGATTTTGCTGTGCCCTGCATAGAGAAACTGGCAACTGTCAACTCTTGTCTACCGCAACGCTACTGCTGGATCGCTGTGGCGAGGGATGGCGAACCAGGTCTCGTTGCACACTTCCATTTCTTCCGCGTCTAGAGTGAGTTCAGTGGCGGGCAACGACTGACGTAATTGTTCAGGAGACGTTGCGCCGACGATCGGCGCGGTGATCGCTGGCTGTGCTAACACCCAAGCGATGGCCACTTGCGTAAGCGACTTGTTGCGGGCCGCAAAGAAGTCTTGCAAGTGCGCTACCGCCGCGAACTGGGCTTCCTCCCAGTAGCGCTTACGGTAAATCATGCCAGCCCGGCCGGAGAGACCAAAGCGGGTGTCTGTGGTCGGTTCGGCGTTGGGTTTATACTTTCCGGTAAGAAACCCGCCGGCCAAGGGGTTGTAGGGGATAACTCCGACTCCGTAATGGCGGCACAAGGGTAACAGCTCATTCTCGATTTCGCGGAACAGCAAGTTATAGCGCGGCTGGACACAGTCAAAACGCGCCAGGCCCAGCTTGTCGCTGGTCCAGAGAGCAGAAGCGAGCAACCAGGCCTGAAAGTTCGAGCAGCCAACGTAACGTACCTTGCCTTGTCGCACCACATCGTCGAGGGCCTGGAGCGTCTCGTCGAGCGGCGTCTCGAAGTCCGGCGCGTGCACCTGATAGAGGTCGAGGTAATCAGTTTGTAACCGGCGTAGGCTCCCTTCGATGGCGGTCAGGATATGCTTACGCGAGAGCCCGTGCTCGTTTGTGCCTCGGCCCATCGCCCCCCAGCATTTGGTGGCGAGCACGATCTGCTCACGCTTGCCCTTGAGCCATTTGCCGACAATCTCTTCGGTACGGCCAGCCAGGTCGAGTCCGCCACCCACCGGATAGACATTGGCCGTGTCGAAGAAATCCACTCCAGCCTCGCGTGCGGTATCCATGATGGCGAAGCTCAGGGCTTCGTCACACTGACGACCGAAGGTCATCGTGCCCAGGCAAATTTCTGAGACCTTTAACCCGGTCCGGCCCATGCGTTTGGTTTTCATTCCCTTCCTCCTGCAGTAGCGATCAGCAATCAGCTATCAGCTTTTAGCCAGGGCGAAAATCCCCAAAAGTCTTCTGATGCGGCTGGTGGTTAACGGCTGACTGCGTTTTTTACTTGCTCCTTCCGGATGACGAATTCCGTCATATGTCCATGTCTCGGGCAACCCTGCAACCGATGCCAACTAAAGACGGGCATATTATTGCTTGCGCTGCCACTGATGACCAATGGGAACGGATGTGCCAGGCGATGGGCAAGCCGGAATGGATCAAGCAGTATCCCACCCCGGCAGAGCGCGCGAGCCATGTGCAGGAGATTATCGATGGCATCAACCTCCTGTTCCCGCAAAAGACTTCGCAAGAATGGCTCGCCATCTTTGAAGCGGCCGATGTGCCCTGCGGTCCGGTCTATACATTTGCCGAGGCGCTCAAGGATCCGCAGCTCGCGGTCAATCAGACTTTTGTCGAATATGATCATCCAGTTGCCGGTCGAGTACGGGGAGTGAATGTCCCGGGGAAATTCAGTGCCACTCCGACGGAGATACGCCACCCTGCTCCTAGTCTCGGTGAGCATACGATCGAGGTCCTCAGTGAGTTTGGTTTTGGTCAGACTGAGATCGCCCGACTCTTGGCGGCGAAAGCTGGTTCTCAGGGACAACGGCCCCATGAAAATGGGCTGGCGCAAGCGGCAACGGTGAGGTAGCGAGGAAAAAGAGGGAAGAGCGAGACGAGGGGGTGCATAACAATTTCGTGGTCAACAGGCTGCGGCGTACCGCACCAGGGGTAGGTAGGCCGGAATAAGCGAAGCGTTTCCGGCGCAGGCCTGCCCCAATGGTGCCGGGAACGGCCTACGGCCTTATCCCGGCCTACCCGTACGCCAGGGGTATCCAGGATTTTGTTATGCACCCAGACAAGGGAACTAGGTTTTTGCCGTGACTTAGGTATGTTCGAGTGTGAGCAGCCATTGTCGCTTGGAACACAGCGAAGAATCTGGAGGGAAGGATATGCAGCGAAAAGCAAAGACGCCGGCGAAAGTCGTGCCGATGCGGCCGCGGAGGAAGACGACAGGCGTGGCGCTTGATCGACGACAGGCGCAGGCCCTGCATCAACAGGACACTGCTCACTTAGTCCACGGCTTCGTTCCGCTGCAAATGCAGCAGAAAAAAGGCGTGCCGATCTTCGTGAAAGGGCAGGGGGTCTACCTGTGGGACACTGAGGGGAAGAAGTACATCGACGGCTTAGCGTCCCTCTGGAATGTGCACGTGGGCCACGGCCGTAAGGAGATCAATCGTGCGGTAGCCGCCCAGATGGACAAGTTGGCCTTTGCCCCGACGCTGATCGGTCCGACCTCGGTGCCTACCGTCCAACTCGCCACCAAGCTGGTGAAGATTGCTCCGAAAGGTCTGAGCCGCGTGATCTTTACTTCGGGCGGATCGGAGTCGAACGAAACGATGATTCGCCTCGTGCGCGCCTATTGGAAAGCCAAAGGGCAGCCGGCAAAAATCAAGTTTGTCAGCTTGAATCAGGGATATCACGGTTCTTCTAGTGGTGCCGCGGTGCTCGGCGGCATCCCGGTTTTCAATAAGCAGATGGAACCTGGGTTGCCAGGTATGCTCCACATGGCCCGGCCGTATTGCTATCGCTGCGAGCTGGGGAAGACCTATCCCTCGTGTCAGCTAGCCTGCGCAGACGAGTTGGAACGGATCGTCGAGCGGGAAGGCGCGGACACCATCGGCGCGTTCATTGCCGAACCGGTTCAGGGAGTAGGGGGAGTCATCGTGCCGCCACCCGACTGGCTGCCACGGATTCGCGAGATTTGCTCACGCCACAACATTCTCATGGTCTGCGACGAGGTCATCACCGGGTTTGGCCGTACGGGCGCGATGTTCGCCTCGACTGGGGCTGGCGTCACGCCAGATATTCTCGTGACAGCGAAGGGTGTCACCAGCGGTTATCTCCCGCTCGGCGTAGTCTTATTCAAAGAAGACATTTTCCAAACGTTTCTTGCCAGCGGTGACGAGTATATCTTCTGGCACGGGTATACCTATACTGGCCACCCCGCGGTCTGCGCCGCTGGTTTGGCCAACCTCGAGATCATCGAACGCGAGAAGCTCGTGCAGAGAGCGCGCGAACAAGGGAAATACTTGCAGAAAAGGCTGGCCACGCTCCGCGACTTGTCGATAGTGGGTGACGTGCGAGGGCAGGGCCTTATGGCAGCGGTGGAAATCGTCAAGGACAAGGCAACCAAAGCGATGTTCCCGGCCGAGTTGCAAGTTGCCCGCAAAGTGTGGGAGAACGCGCTGGATAAAGGTGTGATCACCCGGGTCGCCGGGACCAATAACATCGCGCTGTGCCCACCGTTGATTATCACGCGTGAACAGATCGACGAACTAGTGGCTACGCTGCGCCGCGCGCTTGAGGAAGTTGCCGCTGAGCTGAACGAAGAGTGGAAGCTGGCGAGCGGGAAGTAGATCGGTAGTGAGGGCAGGTCTCTATTCCTGCCCTTGTCTATCAACACCGTTTCTCCTCGGCCCTAGAGAAAGTATGTCAATCTCCTGTGGTCCGATTTACAGCATTTTCAGTTGGCTGTGTCCTCCCCTGCTGGGAGCGCGGGCGTCCCGCCCGCCCGAAAAGCGCCCAAGATGGGCGCGC
>JACQEL010000401.1 GCA_016200595.1 Deltaproteobacteria bacterium | reverse complement strand
CGGTCACGATTTCCTCGATACGGCGGCTGCGTTCTGTGCCGCGCGTGGTCGGCACGATGCAAAACGTGCAGTGCATGTCGCAGCCTTGCATGATGCTGATGAAAGAAGTGGGATTGGGGATTGGGGATCGGGGATCGGTTTTTTTCTTATTCTGTACCTCACGGAACTTGGTTCTCGCTTCTGTCACTATAAAGCTGATGTCTTATATCCGACCCCCGACCCCCAGCCCCTTCGGCTTGTCTTCATGGGCACGCCAGCGTTCGCCGTGCCGTCGTTGCGAACGCTCATTGAAGGGAAAGATCGCGTGGTTGGGGTCGTCACTCAGCCAGATCAGCCAGCTGGCCGCGGCATGGTGCTGCATGTGCCACCAATAAAGGTTCTCGCTACATCCCATTCCATACCCGTATTCCAACCTGCTCGGCTACGCGACCCCGCAGTTCTCTTTCAGTTACAGAGTTGGCAGCCAGATCTGATTGTCGTCGTGGCATACGGGAAGATGCTCCCACAAACAGTTCTTGCTCTCCCGCCGTACGGTTGTATCAATGTGCACGCTTCGCTCTTGCCGAAATACCGCGGCGCCGCGCCGGTTCAGTGGGCGATTGCCTGCGGGGAACGAGAAACCGGCGTGACCATTATGTACATCAGCGAGCGCATGGACGCGGGTGACCTTCTACTGCAAAAGACGCTGCCAATCGCAGATGATGACACCGGAGGCACCTTGCACGACAAGCTCGCGGCACTCGGCGCTAACGCCTTAGGCGAGGCGCTGCCGCTGCTGAAAGCTGGGCAATTAGTCGCGCATCCGCAGAACGAGGCCGACGCAACTTATGCCCCGCTGATTCACAAAGAAGAGGGACGTATAGATTGGCACCAGGACGTGGCCACGCTCGAAAGACGGATTCGTGCCTTCAATCCCTGGCCGTCGGCGTACACAACTGTACACGGCAAGCTCCTCAAGATCTTTGCCGCACACCGCGAGAGTACTCTTCCGCGTCCTACACCTCCTCCAGGAACAGTGGCAGAGGTGACGCCGGTCAGTTTGGTGGTCGCGGCCGGAGATGGCTATCTGGCCTTGAGTGAAGTCCAACTCGAAGGCAAGAAACGCCTCCCGATAGCTGAATTCCTGAAAGGCTACCCTCTCACTCCTGGCCTTATCGTCGGGACCTCAGCAATGGAGCGTGTTGACGAACCACTTTAAGATGTGCAAGAGAGGAGCCGGAGGGATAGAGCCATGGCAGAAAAATACTCGCTGGAGCAGGTCAAAGAGCTTTCACAGAAGTACAAGAACTGGGGCAAGTGGGGCGCCAACGATCAACTCGGCACCCTGAACTACATCACTCCGGAAAAAGTAGTCGAGGCTGCCAAACTCGTCAAACAAGGCAAGACGTTCTCTCTTGCCATTCCGTTCGATGACAAAGGACCACAGACCGGATCGTTCGGTCGCTTTAATCCCATTCACTTTATGCTTCAAGATGGAGCGGACGTAGCGGTTGGAGCGCAAGATCATCTGCCCACCATTCGTTACACCGATGACGCAGTGACTATGCCGTTGCAGTGCGCCACGCAATGGGACTCGCTCGCGCACATTATGTACGACAACAAGATGTACAATGGCTATGCCGCAAGCGAGGTCACGAGTAGCGGCGCCAAGAAGAACGGCATCGAGAATGCCAAAAGTAAGATCATCACTCGCGGTGTGCTGCTCGATATTCCCCGCGTGCGTGGGAAAGCCTGGCTCGAACCAGGAGAAGCCATCTATCCAGCCGACCTCGACGGTGCTGCAGCCTTAGGTAAGGTCAGTGTCGGACAAGGAGACATCGTGCTGATCCGCACGGGCCAGATTGCCCAGGTACGAGCGGACAAGACTTGGGGGCAATACAGCGGCGGCCCAGCCCCTGGTCTCAGTTTCTCCTGTGCGCCGTGGTTGTGTGAGAAGCAAATCGCCGGCTACGCGGTAGATACCTGGGGGACCGAAGTCATTCCCAATGAGACCCCTGAGGTATTCCAGCCGTTGCACATTGTCTTGATCGTGCACGCCGGCATGCTGGTGGGGGAAATTTTCGATCTGGAAGAACTCGCGGACGACTGCGCCAAAGATGGGGTATACGAGTTCATGTTTGTCGCCCCACCGTTGCCGATCACCGGGGCCGTTGGGTCGCCGGTCAATCCGCAGGCGATCAAATAGGACTGAGGCCAAAGGACTGAGGACTGAGCAGAACAGCAGGGAAACAATACCGTCTTTTTCCTCAGTCCTCAGCACTCATTACTCATCACTATTTTGCTTGACAGTCTGACCGCAAGAATGCCAGACTAGGGTGACTGAACAGGAGGGATGCGATGCCAGAGGCTGCCACGCTGTCTTCCCAGCGTATTGAGATCCAAGAAGACGATCCAATCGAGCTGTTGTATGCCCGGGGAGTAACCGATGGATTGCCAGTCGTGCCGCCTACGGAGGAACGAGTCAAGCGCATGTTAGCCGCGACCGACCGCGACCCACAGGAGTTGATCGGCACGATTGGTCCGAATTATGGCCGCGCCACAGTCGAGAAAATCGCTATTAATGCGGTCATGGCGGGCTGTCATCCCGCGTATTTCCCGGTGGTTCTCGCCGCAGTTGAAGCCATGTGCGAGGAGCAGTTCTGCATTCATGGGATTAACGTCACCACCTTTTCGGCCACGCCCATGGCGATTATCAATGGTCCCATCCGCCAGAAGATCGGCGTCAACTGTGGCCACAACGCCCTGGGACATGGCTTTCGCGCCAACGCCACTATCGGGCGCGCCCTGCGTCTCATGATCATCAACATTGGTGGTGCCAAGCCGCACGAGATCACCAAAGCCACTATGGGCCATCCTGCCCAGTACACTTTCTGTGTGGGTGAAAATGAGGAAGAAAGCCCCTGGGAACCGTTCCATGTAGAGAGGGGATTCCGCCCAGACCAAAGTACCATCAGTCTGTTTGGCGGGCATTCCCCTTTACAGATCAACGACCACGCCAGTCGCAACGCTGAACAGCTTGAGCTCTCCCTTGGCTGGACGATGGCCGGCTTGTGGAACCATAAGAATTTTCCCTTGTTCTCAGATACCATGCTCGTCGTCTGTCCGGAACATGCCAAGACGTTCGCGCAGGATGGCTGGTCGAAGAACGACCTGCGTCAGTTCCTGTACGAAAAAATTCGCCGCCCCTTGCGAGAGTTACGTCCTGGCGTGAACGGTGGCGAAGGCGCAGGGGTGAGCATGCTGAGGACGAGCAAGAAAGATCGTGAGCCGCCGACCGACGATACCCTCTTTCCCAAGTTTCCCAAGCCTGAAAATATTGTCATCAT
>JACQEL010000400.1 GCA_016200595.1 Deltaproteobacteria bacterium | reverse complement strand
CAAAAATGGGAGACGCACTTTCGGTTGAATGCTGACGGAACTATCATCCCACGCACCGCAGCGGGCCGAGCAACGGCCCGCTTGCTTCACTTTAATGACTTTGCACGAGTACAACAACGTGCAGACTTGATAGCTTCAGGGAAACTCAACCCAGAGACGACCCCACGCAACAACGGGAAGGGCTAGGCCAGCGTGAAGTGACCAGCCGCCCTTCCCCTATCTCCACCATCCCCCAAGTTTCCATAGCCGGCCACGGGAGAGACGCCGACCAAAGTCAGTGAGCGTCCCTTGCTTCTTGACAAATCAAGGTCAAAAGTGCCGGAAACAGCAAATTAACGAAACGAATATAAACAAGCGGTGTTTGCAAGCGCAAGAGGAAGCCAAAAGGCAAGCAGAAACCGCTAGGCAGGCAGAAATACAGCGCAGAGAAGAAAAACGACGACAGCGAGAGGAATGGCAACAGCAACAAGAACTCCTGAGGAGTGGAGAGCGAATCTTGCGGGGCCTTGGTGGCTAGCGGTCTACTCGGTCTCTCCAAGCTCCCCCTCTCCTTCAGCAACCACCTGCGCCTCGGCTAGCGTAGCCGTATGAGTAAGTGCCAGATGGAAACGGCTGATGCCGAGTGAGGCGGCGTACTCTTTGGCTTTGCCGTGTAGCACGATCTGCGGGCGTGACCCACGTGGCCGCACGACTTCGATATCGAGCCAGCCGACATAGCGTCCCCAACCGCGGCCTAGGGCTTTCATCGTCGCTTCTTTAGCTGCGAAGCGGGCCGCGTAGCTTTGATATTTGCTCAGGCGGCGCCGTTCACAGTACTCTTGCTCTCCGGCGGTAAACACGCGATTACGAAAGCGGTTCCCCGTCTGTGGCCTTTCCATGGCGGCGCGGATACGCTCGACTTCAGCAAGATCGTTACCAATAGCAATGATCATAGTTTGATTCGCTGTTTACCCTGCGACTTCGCTGCGCATAGCCTGTCCTGAGTTTAGCGAAGGGTTCAGAGCGAACGGGAGAAAGAAAAACCGTTCGTGCTGAGCTTGTCGAAGCACGCTAACTCTTGGCACTTCACACTCGGCAATCCACAATATCAACATGCTTCACAACTATGGCAGGTAGTGACATCGCACGGTGGCGTCTGCCGCTCCAGGAGCGCTTTGCGCCACTCGACCCACAAGTATTGTTTACTGACTGAGTGATCGATGAAGTCCCAGGGCAAGATTTCATTGGAGTCATAGCGGCGGTGCACGAAGAAGTCGGGGTTGAGGGTGCTGGGTGCTGGGTGCTGGGTGCTGGGTTGCCGCTTCGCTTTGGCCGTACGACGGAGCTGTTGGATAATGCTCCACCAATCGCCTCCGTTTTGATGAGTATTGAGGAGAATCTGGCTCGTCCGGCGGTCACCGCGAGACAGCAGGGTTTGGTAATACGCTTCCCTGGGCGATTCGGTGTCTACAGTGACCCGGGGGAGCCGGGCAAGCCGTTTCCGCAAGGTGGTGAGTTTGTCTCGTAGTAGAGGAATCTCTGTCATTGGCTCCCACTGTAAGGGGGTCCAGGGTTTTGGCGAGAAAGCATTGACCGACAGTGTGACGCCACCAACTTTGGCATTGCTGCTGCAGAACTTACTGTGAATTTTTGCTGCGAGATCGGCGATGCCTTCAACATCCTCCGGCGTTTCTGTGGGTAAGCCGACCATAAAGTAGAGCTTGAGTGACTGCACGCCACTGCCAACCAGCCACTCTGCGGCTCGCAGAATTTCGGGCTCAGTGAGATTCTTGTTGATGATGCGGCGCATCCGCTCCGAGCCAGCTTCGGGCGCGATGGTGACCGAGCGGTTCTGCTGCGCACCCAGCGCCCGCGCGAGATCCTGGGTGATCACATCGGCCTTGCGCGAAGACGGAGAAGCACGGCCCCCAGCTTGGCCGATGAATTCGCACACCGCTGCAATCCCCGGCTGACTGGCCATCTCGGCACCGATGAGCCCGATGGTTGAGCGCTCGCGCAACCCTTCGGCCACACTCTGTGTGAGCGATGCGGTACTGCGATAGCGCACCGGGCGGTACATAAACCCGGCTGCACAAAAGCGACACCCCCACTCGCAGCCGCGGCTGGCCTCAACCAGGTACATGTCGCCAAAGACGGTCTCAGGAGTCAGAATCTGTGAAGTGGTCGGGTAGGCGTCGAGATCTTTAATGAGCCGTCGCTCCACCCGTGCTGCTCCGGTGCCGTGGTAATCGACCTGCGCGATCCGCCCCTGGTCATCGTACTGCGGAGTGAACAGGGCAGGAAGATACGCTCCCGCGATTTCACTCAGGGCGATTAATTTGTCCGGACGCCTCAATCTCTGAGTGTAGAGCTGAGCGTAGCGTTCCAGGAACTCGGGAACCATCTCTTCTCCCTCGCCGATGAGAAATAAATCGATAAAGTCGGCTACCGGCTCGGGGTTGAGAAAGGTTGCGGGTCCACCCGCGATCACCAGGGGATGGTGCTCGTCGCGGTCGCGTGCCAGCAGCGGTATATGCGCTGCGGCGAGAATGTCAAGGATATGCAGATAATCGGTCTCAAACGAGAGCGAGAAGGCAAGAATTGCGAAGTCAGACAAAGGACGTTGATGTTCCAGTGAGGTTAGGGGTGTGGCCGTCCGTTGCAGCACCAGGGCTTCGTCTTGGTCAGGCAGAAATGCCCGCTCACAGCGATAGCCTGGGGCTTGGGCCAAGATCTTATACATTGCCTGGAAACCCAAATTGGACATGCCAACCGGGTAACGGTTGGGGTAGACCAAACAAATAGGGATTTCTCCAACGTCGCTGGCGGAGAAGAGTCTTTTTTCTTTGGCTAAGCGTAGACGAGCCCGCTCAGTGGTTAACCACATGGGGCAACCCTACACTGCCTACGCCAGCCATTCAATGGAGAGACGCAGGAGGGGGAAAAGCGCTGAGTGAAGAGTGAAGACTTAAGAACGCTTTTTTCACTCTTCACTTTTCACTCTTCATGCTTTACTCGCTTATCTGGCTTTGCGCAGAAACGCGGGGATATCGTATTTATCGTCGTTTGCCGCCACGGCTGGCGTGGGTTCCTCAGTACCGCCATTTTCACTCCGTGGTTTCCGCTGCCAGGTCGGGACATCGAGCATATCCGTATCCACGACCGTCCCTATTTTCACAACTTTCCGTAAGCCAGGGGTAGTACGAGCCGCTTGCGCTGCCGCAGTGACCGCTGGTTTCGCTGGCTCGCGTGGCTGCGCTACCTCTACCTCACCAAAGCCGGTAGCGATCACCGTGATGGAGATCTCGTCTTGCAACGCGTCGTCGATAACCGCACCGAAGATGATATTCGCGTCTTCATCCGCCTCTTCTTGAATCAGCGTTGCCGCTTCGTTCACCTCATGCAAGGTGAGGCTCGGCCCCCCGGTGATGTTAATCAAGACGCCTTTGGCCCCACGGATAGAAATATCCTCTAAGAGCGGACTGGCAATGGCACGGCGCGCCGCCTCTTCGGCGCGATTCTCGCCGCTGGCCGAGGCTGCCCCCATGATCGCCATGCCCATTTCGGACATGATCGTGCGGACGTCGGCGAAGTCGAGGTTGATCAGACCATGGACGGTAATCAAGTCTGAGATCCCTCGGACGGCTTGCAACAAAACCTCGTCGGCTTTCTTAAATGCCTCCAGCAGCGGCTGACTGCGGCTGGCGATCGCTAAGAGGCGTTGATTGGGAATAGAGATCAAGGTATCAACGTGCGTCTTGAGCTCGCGCATGCCATCATCGGCACAGCGCATACGTTTTTTGCCCTCGAAGAGAAAAGGTTTGGTGACGACTCCAACCGTTAACGCGCCGACTTCTTTGGCGAGACGGGCGACTACAGGTGCTCCCCCCGTGCCGGTTCCGCCTCCCATACCGGCGGTGACAAAGACCATGTCTGCCCCGATCAAGTGATGGCGCAGTTCTTCTTCACTCTCCATGGTCGAGCGCCGTCCGACCTCGGGATTAGCGCCTGCCCCCAGCCCGTTCGCGCCGAGCTGCACTTTGGTCGGTGCTAGATTGACGCGCAGGGCCTGGGCATCGGTGTTGGCGGCGATGAAGTTCACCCCCGACAAACCGGCACTAATCATGGTGTTGATCGCATTGCCTCCACCTCCTCCGATTCCCACAATGCGGATCTGCGCTCCGCTCCCACCATTTTCAATAAACTCGATCATCACATACCTCCTTCGCTTGCGGTTCCTCCCCCCCGGGAAGGTGCTCACGGTTAAAAAAACTCACGAATCCATTCGACCACACGTTCGCGCACTCGCTGCCACCCATGCCCAGAGCGCGAGTGAGTCACTCCATTTGCGTGCATATGCTGCATTTCCCACAGGATCAAGCCTACGCCGGTCGCGTACATCGGGCTGTTGACTTGATCGACAAGCGCCCCGAGCTGAGGAGGCACTCCACGCCGGACGGGCAGATGAAATATGCGCTCGGCCAGTTCGGTCATCCCCGGCATAATTGCACTACCGCCAGTGAGGACGATGCCACACCCTAGCTGGTCCAGAATCCCGGCAGCCGCGAACTGTTCCTTGACCAGGGTGAAAATTTCCTGAACGCGGAGTTCGATAATTTCGCTGAGCCGCCGCCGTGGCACTTGGATCGGATCGCGCCCACCTACCCGAGGCATTTCGATCATCTCACCTGGAGTGAGCAGATTCACCAGCGCACAGCCGTGACGTTGTTTCAGTTTCTCTATTTCGGCTAACGGAGCACGCAGTCCGGCAGCCAAGTCGTTGGTGATATGCGACCCGCCGATCGGCAGGAGTGCCGTATGCTGGACGACGCCGCGATGAAACGCCGCCATGCCGGTCGTGCCGCCGCCGATATCGAGGAGCGCGACGCCCAATTCTTTTTCTTCCGGGGTCAAGACGGCCTCAGCCGCAGCTAGCACCGCGAGCGTCAAATTGCGGACCTGCAAATCTGCACGTTCGCAGCAGCGCAGGAGAGTTTGCACCGCGCTGGTGGACACCATGATGACTTGCACATCGGCTTCGAGGCGGACCCCGGCTGAGCCAACCGGATTACGGCCACGGTTCTGACCGTCCACCAGGAACTCCTGCGGCAGGACGTGCAGGATCTCGCAATCGGGCGGAAGGGCAAGCGTTCGTGCCACCTCGGTCACCCTGGAGACATCGTCCTGCGCCACTTCTTGGTCTCTCACGACGACAACTCCCTGGCTGGTGAGTCCTTCGACAAACCCGCCGGTCAGGCCGACACAAACATTGTGAATTTCGCAACTCGCGCCGACCTCGGCTTCTTCTACGGCTTTGCGGATGACCGGTACTGCCGCTTCGACATTCAAGATCAGGCCCTTCCGCAAGCCTTGCGATAGAGCAGTGCCGATGCCGATGACGTCTATCCCTTCAGGGGTAGGTTCCGCGACAACCACCGCCGTTTTGTAGGTACCGATGTCCAGACTCACAATGAGGGAGTTTTCTCTTTGCATAGGCGTTCCCTTATAGGGGACCGGTGAGGTCTCGCTTACTCTGACCGTGCGCGTCAGCATACGGCCGGACGATAACTTGATTGGCAAACCGCGCGTCGAATAGAGCTGCCGGGCCATCCGGGGGCCACGTTTGTAACGCGACGCCTACTTGGGTGACTTTCTCTGGCGTGGTTTCCCAACCGAGTCTGATAGTGACCCGACGGCGTGCAAGAAAGAGGGTGTATCCTTGGTGCTGATCCCAATGGATTTCTGAAAGGGGTTGCTGCCAGAGGCGCGTCAGGGAGAGGAGGTGGAGCACCTCGGCCAGGGCGGTCTGCGCCGCAGGTGTATCAAGGGAGAGATCAGCGAACCCACTGACGTACGGCAAGTCGAAATCCACGTTGTGGTCTGCGGCAGTAAAATACACACCAGTCTCATCCAGGTAAGTGGGGGATGGCCGCATCACTATGGCCACGGCCCGTCGAGTCGTGACGGTAATGGAAACGCGTTGCGGAAACTCGCGTTTCACCTCGGCCGTCTGAATCCAAGGATGAGCGAGTAAGCGAGCTTCGACTTGGTCCGGATCTACCTCCCACAGACTCATCCCTAACGTTACCTCACTCCACTCCTGGATTTCTTGCTCGGAAAAGTGCCCATCGAGGTTAATGGTAATATCGCCGACCGTGAAATACGGATGATGCTCGGCATACGGAACCAGGACTGACCAGCTCAGGTCCAGGACTCCGAGAGTCATGGCCAACAAGAAACCACCAGCATACTTGCCTCGCTTGGGCCGGCGCAGGGTGCGTCGGTTCTCTCGGGTGCGAGCTTTTCGCCAGCGGACGACAAGATTGTGGACGACAGCAAGCGCATTCATAACGTCACTCTCTGAATGTGCAGGGCGGCCTGTTGCAAAATGGCTTCGACCAAGTCGCCATAGTCGAGCCCTGCGTGTGCAGCGATTCGTGGTAAATAACTCAGGGAAGTTAGCCCAGGAAGAGAGTTCACCTCTAGCAAGAATACTTCCCCTTGCTCATTGACGCGGGTATCGACCCGGCTGTATCCGCTACACCCCAAGGCTTCGTGGGCTGCCAGGGCGACACCGAGCACGCGCTCATATACTGAGGGAGGCAACGGCGCCGGCAGAATAAATTCCTCTAAACCGGCAGTGTATTTGACCGTG
The DNA here is from genome assembly GCA_016200595.1 of Deltaproteobacteria bacterium. Taxonomy (GTDB): domain Bacteria; phylum Desulfobacterota; class Binatia; order Bin18; family Bin18; genus JACQEL01. The sequence continues at coordinate 1,277 of JACQEL010000400.1, read as the reverse complement.
TACGAATGGAATTCGCCCTTGGCGATCACCTCCATCGCCCCCAGGGCCTTTTCTCCGAGGATGCCGACCGTGACCTCTTTGCCGGGAATGTAGGCTTCGATCAGCACCTGTGAGTCGTAACGAAACGCCTCAGCCAACGCACTGTGGCACGTCTCTTGTGAGCGGACAATACTGACTCCCACACTCGACCCTTCAGTGCTTGGTTTCGTCACTAATGGATAGGAAAGCGTCAGCTCCCAGGGGCCGTTTTTTTCGATGAGCTGCCAGGCTGGCGTCGGCAATCCCTGCGTATGCCAGACCCGTTTCGCCATGGGCTTGTTCATGGCTAAGGCGCTCGCCAGAACACCGGAACCGGTGTATGGCAGGCCGAGCAGTTCGAGGACCCCTTGGACAGCGCCATCTTCGCCAAATTTGCCATGTAACGCGATAAACACCACCTCCACCTCACGAACCTGCGCCAGCCAGGCACCGGTAGCCTCTACTTCGATAGGTGTCACCGCGTACCCACGCTCGCGCAGAGTCTGGCACACCGCCGCACCGGTCATGAGCGAAACCTCCCGCTCGGCGGAGAAACCGCCCAGGAGGACCCCCACTCTTTTGTTGCGCCACTTAGCGTCCATGCTTAATCACAGCCTGTCAACTGTTTAAGGTTCAACGTCCTTAGAACCCCTAACGAAACCGCAGTGTGTCACCCTGAGCCCTTCGGCGGAGCCTGTCCTGAGCTTGCCGAAGGGCTCAGGATAAACTCCGCGAAGGGTCTCGTCTTTTTCTGAGATTCTTCGTCTGCGGCTCAGAATGACAGTCGTTTTGTTAGGCGCTGTTAATTTCATCATTCATCATTTCCTCTTCCCATTCCCCGACTAAGCGTACTTCCGGCTCAAGCCAGACATGATTTTTTCGCCAAACTGTCTGTTGGATTTGCTCCATGAGTTGCCTCACCTCGGCCGCGCTCGCTCTCCCGGTGTTGACAATGAAGTTTGCATGTCGCTCTGACACCTGCGCTCCTCCACGGACAAGACCCTTCAGACCGGCGGCTTCGATCAATCGTCCGGCATAAGTTCCCGGGGGGTTTTTAAAGATCGAGCCAGCGTTCGGGTAACCGTGCGGCTGCGTTTGCTGCCGTTTGCGTTGGGCTTCGCGCATTGCTGCTGTGAGGACTTCCTGTGGCTGGCGTTGCACGCAGAATTCAATCTCAGTCACGATCAGTCTGGGAGGGAGAGCTGTGCGTCGATAAGCAAACCCCAACTTTTCTCCGGGCAAACGCACCAGTGTTCCAT
>JACQEL010000399.1 GCA_016200595.1 Deltaproteobacteria bacterium | reverse complement strand
CGTACTCCCTTCGGTGGCGGCAAATCACACACGCTCGCTGCGCTGCTGCACGCCGCACGTGCGCGCAAGGCATTAAACGTTATCCCGGAAGGCAGGAGCTTTGCCGATCCTGGCGATGTAGCAGTTGGGGTCTTCGATGGGGAGAAGTTCGATGCCCGCGACGGCAAAGCGATCGATGGAGGCCCCAGGGTCCAAACTATGTGGGGCTGGCTTGCCTGGCAGATTGGTGGAGAAAAGGCGTTCGCCTTGGTGGCAGGCCACGATAAGGACCGTGTGGCTCCTGGCGGCGATGTGATCAAAGATCTGCTCACCATTGGTGCGGAGGGTCGCCCTGTTCTCTTGCTCCTCGACGAAGTGCTCAAATATATGGAGCGCGCGGCCGCCGTTGCGGTTCTCGACTCTACCCTGCAACGCCAGGCCAAAGATTTCTTCCAAAGTCTGACCGTTGAGGTGTCCAACAGCAAGAACGCGGCGATGGTCTATTCGCTGCAATGGAGCGCGCGAGAAGCGTTGGGCAACATCGCCCTGTTACAAGAGATGGACAAGCTGGCAGCACGCGTGGACCAACTCCGCGAGCCAGTCACAGGGGATGAGATCCTGCCAATTTTGCAGCGGCGTCTACTCGGCGCTATGCCCGACCCGACGGTTGCCAGCGAGGTGGCCGCTGCACACCAGGAAGTCGTGACCGGGATGCAGCGAGCGTATGCGGAGACACCGACCGCGCGTCAACAAGCCGAAGAAGAAGGCGTTGCCTTGAGGGACCGCATGCAAGCGGCCTACCCTTTCCATCCAGCCTTGATCGATGTCATGCGCGAGCGCTGGACCGCCGTGGACAGCTTCCAGCGCACCCGTGGTGCTCTACGCTTCCTCGCGTCGTGCCTCTCTTCCCTGAAAAAGAATGGTGGCGCGCAACCCCTGCTTGGACCAGGTGAGGTTCCACTCAAAGATGTGGAGGTGCGTGTCAAGCTGCTCAAAGAGCTAGGAGTGCAGAACGATTACGATCCGGTAATCACCGCAGACATCGACGGGCCCAATGCACGAGCCAAACGGATCGACGAGCGCTTAGCGCGCGACAATCCAGCGCTGGCCAGCGTCAAGCCCGCCACGCGACTAGCGACCGCGATTCTCATCTATTCGTTCGGTGGTCTGCGACGTGAGGGAGCAGGCGAAGGCGAGATGCTTCCATCCGGGGTGACAGAGAGCGAATTGCTCACTGCCTGCGTTGGCCCCGACCTCGACAACATCACTGCTACAGCCGTGCTCTCCGAACTGCGCACGGTGTGCCTCTATCTCCATTACGATGGGGTACGCTACTGCTTCAAGAAGGACCCCAATGTCACGAAACTGATTGAGGATGCAGAGAGCGAGGTCTCACGTAACTCTGAGGAGATTAAGGGCCGCATCCGTGACATGCTCACCCAGCGGCTGGCGGGACATCGGGCGGCAATGGTCTGGCCTGGCAAAACCCAGGACCTGCCGGACGAAGACCCGACATTCCTGGTGGGCTACCTGCCGCTCGAATTTGCAGCAGAGAGCAAGGCCGAACAGGATCGTATCGCCAAAGAGCTATTCTCGAAATACGGCGACCGTCCGCGCAAATACCGCAATAGCGTGGGTTTGGCGATTCCGGAAAAGAAACAGATAGAGGCGCTGCGCCGTGCGGTTCGTTACTTGCTCGCTATCGAACGAGTAGAAAACAAAAAACAACAGCTCCGTCTATCAAAAGACCAGCTTGAGCAGTTGCGTGAAAGACGGCGTACAGAGGAGGCTGCGGCTGAGTCTGCGTTCCGTGCCCTGTATACGTCGATCTGGCTCCCGCGTGTCGAAAACGGCAGCCTGGAAATTGAACGAGTCGAGGTAGGAGGTCGCCCGCTACAGGCAACCGGCAGCCATGAGCGGATGATGGAGTTGCTCACCAACGCTGGAACTCCTAAGGTCCACGGCTCGGTGACGCCGAGGAAGATTGTCGAGCGACTTCGCCTTGGGGAGGCGCTTGCCCCGGGTGAAGCACCACGATGGGGCATCAAGACTGACGATGTACTAGATGCGTTCTTCTCTTTTCTGGAACCCCCGCGTCTTGATTCAGCTGCAGTGCTGCGGAAAGCTATCGCGCGCGGTGTGACCGAGAGCGTCTTTGCGTACACTAGCGGTTATCTCCCGAGTCTCGGTCCTGACGGTCGCTATCAACTCCCGCGGGAGAAGGTGGTTTTCGGTCGTGGTATCTCTGAGGACGAGGTCGACTTTGAGTCTGGTTTCCTCATAATGCCCGCGGCTGTACCCCAGGTGACGACTCTCCCTCCTGCAGAACCCTCCCCACCTGTAGTCAGTGATGGATCACTCGAAGGAGACATTACCGAGCCGAAGCCCAGAGAACCTGGGGCGCCTGCTGCTCCAACATCCAGTCCGCAGACGAATAGACTGGTGAGACTCAGCTTCACGGCTACTCGTGATCAGGTATTCAAAGCCTTTCCCGCTATCGCGAACCTCGCTGAGAGATCGGATAGCGGGAAAGTGGTGATTCAAATCGAGGCAATCTCACAGCAAGGTTTTGATCCTGCGTGGCTACGAAATGCTGTGGAGGAGCCACTCGATGAGGCAAATGTAGAGCGGCGCGAGGACTAAATCAGGCCACATCAGATTAGTACAGGAAGATAAGGCCTGTAGGGGCGAATCTTGTATTCGCCCTGTTGCCTGCGGTGCTGCCCAAGGGGGCGATCACAAGGATCGCCCCTACACCAGGGTGCCAATACCATATGGTCCACTTTAGAGTGCGCCGCGGATTACTCCCCTCACGAAACGAACTGGCTCACGAAATCCAGATACCCGCGCCGCCCTTCACCTTTACGGGTCTTAATTGAGAGACGTATCCGTTTGAGACAGGCGATGATTTCCTTAATCGTCTTCGGGTTCGCCTCCACCGCGGGCGATTGACCCCTCTCGTCTAGCAAAGCTTCTTTTCCTAAGCGCCAGTTGCACATCGATCGCACATTTTCGTACAATTCCTTCGTTGGTGAGGAAAATTTCGGGGCCGGCAGCGCATATCCCCGCGCCTCAACTTCATAGGAGCGGACCAAGACCTCCACGACATCTCGAACCTGCCGGTCGCTCAGTTCTGGATACTCACGGTAAGTCTCAACGATAGCGGACTCGATATTTTGCAGCACATCCAGGTAGCGATCTTCGAATGACTCTGCCATGATTTGGGCTCCTTAGTCATCGACGAAAAAAGGAGAACGGCGATGGATTTTAGTATTGCCGAAGAAAACCGGCTGCTGCAAGACTCGGTTCGCAGTTTTGTCGAGGAGAAAGCCAACGCGGTGTGGAAACAGATCGAGCACAGCGGGGAACTGCCCCACAGCTTGATCGACGGTATGCGCGAGCTTGGTCTGTTTGGACTCAGCATCCCACCTGAGTATGGTGGTCTGGGCTTCTCGGTGGTGCAAAAGGCGCTGGCGCACGAGATGATGGGCCGATGACCGTGGAGACTGGCGACGTTTCTCAGTGTGCACACCGGCATTGGCTGCGTCGGCATCGTACGGTTCGCCAGCGAAAAACAGAAGCAACGTTATCTCCCGAAGATGGCGGCTGGCGAATGGATTGGCTCTTTTGCCCTGACTGAGCCGGAAGCTGGATCTGATGCCGGTGCGCTCGCCACTAAAGCTGAGCGCAAAGGTGACCAGTATGTCATCAACGGCCGCAAGATTTTTATTACCAACGCACCTAAGGCCCACCATTTTTTCCTCTTTGCCCGAACTGATAAGGGAATTTCTACCTTCATCGTCGATGCCGATGCTCCTGGGCTCTCTATTGGTCAGGTTTTCGATACCACCGGTCACCGTGGCTCCTCGGTAGCAGAGGTCATTTTGGAAGACTGCCGTGTACCGGCAGAAGCCTTGGTAGGTGAGGAAGGCAAAGGTTTTGACTATGCCAAGCGTTGTCTGGCGGAAGGCCGCACCACTCTAGCCGCGCGCTGCGTTGGTGCTGCCCAGAAGGCGATGGAACTAGCGTTGGCGTATGGCGCCGAGCGCCGCACTTTCGGTCAACCGCTGGCCGATCATCAGGTGCTTTCTTTTCGCCTGGCCCAGATGAGCGTCCGCACCGAGGCCTCACGCTTGGTCGTTTACCGTTCCGCCTGGATGCTTGATCAAGGTTTACCGGCTATCCGTGAGTCTTCGACGGCTAAATTCATGGCAGCGGAGAGCGCTTGGCAAACAGTCGATGACGCGCTGCAGATCTTCGGCGGCAATGGCTACATCCGTGCGGAATACATGATCGAGCGTATCTGGCGCGACCTGCGTGTGGCGCGCGTGTATGACGGCTCCAGTGAGGTCCAGCAGATCGTCATTGCCCACCAGCTGCGGAAGGGAGATGTCGAGACCTCGTGGGCGTAGCGCCCCTTCGACGTTCTCCTTGCACGAAAGCGACAAAGCGCATAAGTAAGGCGGGATATTTCTACTGTAGGACAAATCGGTCACGGACAGAACCTCCGGCTCTTTTGAGGACCATTGCGGAAGTAGGAGGATCGCGAGAACAGCCTGACTAAGGAGGGCAGCCAGCGCATGAAGTTTTCTGAAGTGGTGGCGCACACGCTCGCGTGGCTTCAACGCGACGGACGGGTGTCGTATCGGGCGCTGAAGCGGGAGTTTGACCTCGATGACGAGTTTCTCGAAGACCTGAAGGCCGAACTCATTGAGGCCAAACGCTTAGCCATTGACGAGAATGGCAAAGTGTTAGTGTGGGTAGGTGGAGAGCCAGAGGGCGAAACAGCGAAAAGGGTAAAAGACGAACATGGTCAATGGTCTAGCTGGTAGGGTGGGCAGTGCCCCCTACCAGAGCAGCCGAAGCGGTAGAATATTTCTGGAGGGCTATCAACATTGCCCGCCAGCAGCAGGCGAAATCGTTGGAGTTACGAGCGGTGGTGAGCTTAGCTGGCTGTGGCAGCGCCAAGGCAAGCGGGAAGAAGCTCGGCAGCTGCTGGCAGAGATCTATGACTGGTTCACCGAAGGGTTTGATACGAAGGACTTGCAAGAGGCCAAGGCGATGCTGGAGGAACTTGCGTACTAGAGATTGCGAAGGCGTAGTGGAAAAATGTGTTATTGGTTGAACAGCTATCAGGGAGAAAAAGAGTATGCCAGGTGCATTGCATCGTAAAATCACAGTACTGCCAGGAGGCAAAATCGAAGTCACCGACCAATCTCTTCCCTCTGGAGAGGTGGTGGATGTGATTATTCTGTTGCCGACCTCTTCAGCCGCCAGCCATCGGTCAGCAGTGGATATCTTGACTGAGGCGCCCGGACATCGGTTGTTCAAAACGGTGGAAGACGTAGAGGACTATCTCCGGAAGGAGCGTGAGGCATGGGAGCGCTGACGCTACCATCCGCCGGGCCGATTTACCTGGATGCGAATGGATTTATTTACAGCGTTGAGCGCATCGAACCATACCGCACCATGCTGGAACCGATGTGGTTGCTGGCCCAGGCTGGCCGGTTCGAGATCGTCAGCAGTAAACTTGTCATCCTGGAAACGCTGGTCAAACCGCTACGGGAAAAGGATACGCTCTTGGAAAATCTGTTTCGCGCGCTGCTCTTCGCCCGTGAAGTGCGGCTGCTTCCAGCCACAGCTTCGTTGTGGGAACAGGCTGCACAACTCCGTGCCACGACAGGGCTGAAAACGCCAGATGCGTTACATGCCGCAACCGCTCTTGTTGTCGGGAGTACACTTTTTGTCACCAATGATGGAGGGTTTCGCCGGGTTTCGGGGCTGCCAGTCTCCATTCTCGACGAGGTTGCCAAGCAGGAGTTGTGAGCGCAGAGGGGAGAGGCGCAGATGACATTTGAGGAGATTCTGGAACAAGTTCGGAAGCTGCTCCAGCGTAAAGGCCGGATCTCTTACCGAGCATTGAAGCTTCAATTCAACCTTGATGATGAATACCTTGCAGGACTCAAGGATGAATTGATTGAAGCCGAGCGGCTGGCCGCAGATGAAGACGGGAAAGTGTTGGTGTGGGTCGGCGGACAAACAGTTGCCAGTTCTCAGTTGCCAGTTACTAGTCCCCAATCCCCACCCAACCCCCAGCACCCCATTAGCTACACCCCTAAACATCTCGCTGACCGGATACTGGCGGAGCGCACCGCCTTGGAAGCCCGCGGAGGAACTGATGGGGAGCGAAAAACTATTACCGCCCTTTT
>JACQEL010000398.1 GCA_016200595.1 Deltaproteobacteria bacterium | reverse complement strand
AACACCGCGGGCTTTTCAATGTTCGTGAGGTGCCCGGCTCCAGGGATCCTAAATAAGGACACACCGGCGATGTTTTTGGCGAGAAACTCTGAAGCCGACGGAGGAGTGACGACGTCTTCTGCTCCGACGATAACCAGAGTAGGCACGGTGATCTTCGGCAGCACGGCGCTAAAATCAGTCGTCACGATCGCGTGCAAAGCTTGCTTGTAGGATGCCGTACGCAGGGCTGCCATCGAAGCCCGCATTTGCTCGCGCACCGCCGCCGAAGCACTCTTGCCCACCAACACTTCGACAACATCAGGAGCGATGTCTGCTGGGGTGAGGCCCTTCTCCAACGGATCGAGCCGCCGGGCCAGGAAATCACGTCTCGCTTCCTCTGGCACACCCCCGAAACCCGATGATGTATCAACCAAAGCCAGCGTCGCGACCCGGTCAGGATAGCGACCATAAAAATCCTGGACGATCATCCCTCCCATAGATAAGCCGACGAGATGTGCACGCTCGGCCTTGAAGTGGTCGAGTAGCTGCCGCAGATCATCGGCGAAATCACTAAACTTGAGCGGTTGCGGGGAATCATTGCTGGCACCGTAACCGCGCGCATCCCAGGTCACCGCGCAGAAACGGTTGCTAAAGTGTTCGAGTTGGCCGGACCAGTTGGTGCGATTCCCGCCGATGCCATGAAGAAATACCACCAACGGGCCACTGCCGGCGATATCATAAGCGATGGAAACTGGACCCTCAGTGTGCCGTGTCGTGCGCATACCTGCTCCTTTGTCTGAGTATTGCGACGGATTATCGGCCGATGAGGGTGGGGATGTCAACTGTGAGGGTAACTCAGGCCGTGCGAGACGGCTTGATAACTGTTATTCAGGTAGAACAAATATAGCCGTGACAAACTAGCGCTGCGCACACAAGGGGTGTGTCTCCGGGGCAAACCGGTGAACCCTCCGACTCACGTCGTGGGAGCACTTGCTCAGGCCAACCACCTTTGAACACCAAGGAAGAGGACCCTCTTTCTCGCTGTCCCTCGGGCATTTCCCCCAAGCCTGCTCGCTGTAATAGAGGTTTCCCTAGCTGCGCTGTCCCTGGCACCAAGCGCGGGATGGATCCTTGATGAGTATCTCAAATGGATAGAGGAGCTGTCTGACATAGACTCCGGCTGTCTCCTGCCAGCGGCATTCTTGTTCGATTGGATACCCCATCACTCCAGTCGCAAACGGCTCCTCTACCGCGGGGTCCTGTCGTGTCCCGAATAGCCGATCCCAAATGCTGAGATACACCCCAAAGTTCACATCGGTATGCTGCGGTGCACTCGAATGGTGAAGCCGATGGAAAACCGGGCTCACGACAAGGTGGCCCAATATTCCCAGGTTGGTTCTCACATTGGCGTGGAGCAACATGAGAAACCATTTCTGGCCAATGAGGAGAGCGACGATGGTGTGAGCTGGGACCGCGATCATATAGAGCGGCACTCCGATGAGGAGCTGGCTCGCCACCAGATCAAGCGGATGGGCCCGAAATTCGCTGAACATGTTCAACTCCATCTGAGAATGATGCAGCGCATGAAAGTGCCACAGCAGAGGGATCTTGTGCCGTAAGTAATGGGAGACCCACAGCAGCAAATCTTGCAAGAGGAAGGCTAACGGCCAACTGATATAGGCAGGACTGCCTCCGAGGTTGACCACTTGTATGGAAGGGCTGTAGCGCTGCAGCAAAAGGGATAAGGGGGCCAGAAAAAAGGGCAGCGCGAAGAACCAGTACAGTAAGGTCGGACCCGCCAGCACGAAGTCATGGCGCAAGCCGGTGGACAGGAGACGTTGGGAGCGACTGGCGGGGAGGGTTGCTTCGAGAGTGAAGACCACGCCCAAGCAGAGGAAAAATGGCCAGGTGCCGAGATAGTCCTTGAGGTAGTTCCCAAACTCCCGCGCCGCAGTCTGCAGGTGCTCGTGGAGCGGCATGGTCACCAGGGCATCCCAGAAGAGGAAGGGACCGCCAAAGACAAGGATGCCAAGCGCTCCCACCCACATTTGCTCTCTCGTAAAGACTCTTTCCCCCATCCACATTTGCTCTTTCCCTTAGACGCTCTGAATTCAGCCCTCGGGATGGATGTTGAGTAGCCACTCGACATGCCGTAGGTGCTCTCGCAGTTTTTCCACGAGCAGCCTTAGCTCTGCCTGTCTATAATTAGAAGACTAGAAACTAAAAACTAATAACTTTCTGCCTACATCGCCTCCAACGTCTCAATCCCTAACAGCTCCAAACCCTTGCGAATATAGCGTGCGGTGAGGTCGCAAAGCAGCAAACGGGTGGGACGTACTTCCGCGTGCGCCTTCAGGACGGTGTGGGCCTGATAGAAGAGGTTGAATTTGGTGGCCAGGTCATAGAGAAAAGCGGCCAAGAGGTTTGGTTTGTAGGTGCGTTCGACTTCTATCAGGGTATCGCCGAAGCGGATCATCTGCTTAGCCAGGTCTTGCTCTTCCGGCGTCAGTAGGCGCACGTCCATCCCTGGCTCAAATTGCCAGTTGTCCAACTCCCCCTTCCGGAAGATCGAGCGGATACGGGCGTAGACGTACTGCAAATACGGCGCAGTGTTACCGTCGAGGGCCAGCATCTTGTCCCAGCTAAAACGGTAGTCGGCTGTGCGATTTTGCATCAGATCAGCATATTTTACCGCACCAATGCCAACTACCCGAGCGATGTGTGATAACTCGTCTGCCGACAACGAGGGGTTCTTGTCGTGAGCAATCGTCCGGGCGCGTTCTTCGGCTTCATCCAACAGCGCTTCTAGCTTGATCGGCTCACCTTCGCGAGTTTTGATCGGTTTGCCATCGTCACCTAATATCGTACCGAACCAGACATGTTCCAAGGCCATAGAGTAGCCCCAACGACGGGCGACGGCGAATAACTGTTTGAAGTGTAATTGCTGGCGACTATCAACGACATAGATAATCCGGTGCGGGTGAAAATTCTCAGCGCGATACTTAATGGTTGCCAGATCAGTCGTGGCGTAGAGAAACGCGCCATCCTGCTTCTGAATCAGAAACGGCTTGTCCTGCAGCTCAGTGTCATCGTCGAAAAAGATACAAATGGCTCCTTCGCTGGACTGCGCCAGTCCTCGATCTTGCAGTTCGCACACGACGTCAGGCAGCATGGCCTCATAAAAACTTTCGCCGAACCAATAATCGAACTGGACATTCAGGCGAGCGTACACACGCTCAAGTGCCTGGCGCGAAACGGTGATAAACTCTTGCCACAAAGCAACATTGTCAGGATCGCCTCCTTGCAGCTTGGCGAGCTCCTCCCGCGCTCGTGCGGCAACCACCGGGTCAGTTCTCGTCTGCGCCTGTATGGCTTTGTAAATCCGCTCCATCTCAGCCAAAGGGTCGTGCTCATAGGCCGCGCGATCAAGGATGGTACGATAGCCGACAATCAGCATACCGAACGGCGTCCCCCAGTCCCCCAGGTGATTGTCAGTGATCACCTGGTGCCCCAGGAAGCGGAGCCCGCGCGTCAGTGCATCACCAATAATGGTCGAACGGATATGACCAACATGCAAAGGCTTCGAGGCATTCGGCGCACTAAAATCCACCACGATTGTTTCCGGGTGGACACCAGGCTCAATGCCTAAGCGCTCATCCTGCGCGACAGCTAGCAGCGTACGGCCAAGCCATACCGGATCAAGGCGGAAGTTAATAAACCCGGGGCCAGCGATCTCCCAGGTCGCCGGGATTTCAGCCGGATTGAACTGCGCAGTCACTTTCTGTGCTAGCTCGCGCGGGTTCATCCTGCGCTCTTTGGCCGCTGCCATCACGCCGTTCGCTTGATAGTCGCCGAATTGGGAGTTAGCCGTCGGGTGGATCAAAGCGGGCGCGGGCACACCGCTGACCGTAGCAAGGGCCTGCGAGGTTGTTTCTTCGAGTAGTTGTATGATTGTTGGCATAGTTGTCTTTTGGTGTACCACAAGCGGGGAGAGGAATTAAAGCTGGCTCCCGCTAACCTCATCTCACCGCACCAGCCTAGTACGCTGCCACACTGAAGATGAGGGGTTGTCAGTGCGAGCGCAGCGACGCAATCTTTGTCTGTACTTCTCGACTCGTACGAGATTGCTTCGTCGCGGAGTTTATCCTGAGCGAAGTCGAAGGGCTCCTCGCCATGACCCCTCAAAATTACCGTGGCGAAGTACTCAACCAGACTTCAGAAGACTGGCACACCAGGGTTGTCACCCTGAACCCTTCGACGGAGCCTGTCCTGAGCATTGTCGAAGGACTCAGGATAAACTCCGTGAAGGGTCTCGCGCTGAGATTCTGCGCTGCGCTGCTCATGAACAAATCGGTCGTGCGCACAGCGCACGCTACTTCGCTGTTCTTGCGCGGCTCGATGAGCGCGCCTCGCGCTATGGGGTACTCAGAATGACACGGCTGCAAGGTCATTTTTCCAGAAAAGACAGCTCATACTGACGTTTGCCGTCGACATGCCTACTTTGACAGCCAAGCTCGTTGGATGATAGAGAAGTTACAGCGCAAATGTGGGGGGACTGGGGGGCCTGTCCCCCGCGGCAGATTGTCGCACTGCGCGAAGAGACGCAAAGAACAAGCGGTTGTTCTCTGTCACTTTCCCTGTTGTCTATTGGAGACATTCCTGAAGCAGAGTGGCAAGAAAGTACTGACGCTCACATGGAAGATGTAATTTCCGCCGCGCGTCTGTGGCCCGTCTGGTTGCGATTGGGACTTCAGGACGTGCGTCTACGATTTCGCCGTTCAGGCTTAGGGGCGGGGTGGATTTTTCTCAATCTCGCCATCACACTCCTTGCCATTGGCGTTGTTTATAGTAGGCTCCTGGGTCGAGATCTGGGAGAATTCCTGCCGTTTCTCACTGTGGGACTGATAGTTTGGGGATATATCAGTTCCTCCATCGTCGAGGGCGGGAACGCGTTTATCGCCTCTGAAGGATATATCAAACAGATCAGCCTGCCCATGTATGTGTACGTATTTCGCTTCTTCGTCAGTACTTCCCTGACCATGCTTATTAGCTTCCTGGCCTATCCAGTGGTGGCCTTAATATACGGGGTAGGGTTCTATTGGGGAACTCTTTGGGCCCTACTAGGAATTTTCCTGCTGGGCACGGTCTCTTTCTTACTGACGGCAATTTTCGCTCATCTCAATACACGCTTCCGCGATGCAGCCCACATCGCCTCTTTGGGCTTGCAGATCATGTTCTATGTGACACCGGTCATATGGCCTCCTGAGATGCTGCGTGACCGCGGGCTGCCCTGGATCATAGACCTTAATCCACTCTATCACCTGCTGGAAGTGATAAGGCAACCCTTATTGTATTCCCAGCCGGCGTCCCCGCTCAATTATCAAGCGGTCGGAATCTTCATCGTCGTATTGGCAATAATTGCTGGAACGTTGACCAGGCTCTATCGGCGACACCTCGTCTACTTCCTCTGACGTAAAGGAATAGATGAGAATGCCGTTGATTTGTGTGAAGGACGTAGATGTGGAATTCAAGGTCGATGCGGAGATGACCAAGAGCTTGAGATTGGCAGCTATCCAACTCCTCAAACCACGCCGGAATATCTCTCGGGTCATCCACGCCTTGCGCTCAGTCTCCCTGACGATCCAGGCTGGTGAGCGGGTAGGGATCATTGGTCCAAACGGGGCCGGGAAGAGTACTCTCCTTAAAGTGCTGGCACGCATTTACCCACCGCAACGAGGAGAGGTCAAGGTGGAAGGCCATGTGTGCCCGCTGTTTGAGTTCGTCACGGGGTTCGAGATGGAGGCCACGGGTTGGGATAACATCCGTACACGGGCCCTTTTGTTAGGGATGTCAGCAAAAGAAATAGAGCAAAAGATTGAAGAGATCGCCCAGTTCACCGATTTGGGCGAGTTTCTCGATATCCCGGTGCGCTGCTATTCGTCTGGGATGTTGCTCCGTCTGGCTTTTGCCACCTCGACCGCCGTTGATCCTGAGATTCTGCTGCTAGACGAGGTCATGGCCGCTGGAGACGCGGCTTTCATTGAGCGCGCTCAGACCCGTATGAACGAACTGATGGAACGGGCCAGTATAGTGGTGTTCGCGTCACATAGTTTGCAGATGCTTGCGAAGTTTTGCGGCTGTAGGGGCCGCAGGAAGGATGAGGTGGTCTATGGACCCTATCCAATTGTTCGTTCCGACTTTCAGGGTGGAAGAAACCTTGTCCGAAATACGCGAGTGTCTGGAAAAAGGCTGGACCGGGCTCGGGTTTAAGACCGTCGCGTTCGAGGAAGCGTGGAGACGCTATACTGGCTTGCCGCATGCGCACTTCCTCAACTCTGCCACTGCCGGCCTGCATCTGGCCGTCCGTCTCTTGAAGGAAACACACAAGTGGCGGGAGGGGGACGAAATCATCAGCACCCCCTTAACCTTTGTCTCTACTAATCATGCCATCCTCTACGCAGGACTCCGGCCAGTGTTCGCCGACGTGGACGAATACCTCTGTCTCGATCCAGTTTCCATGGCCACGCGGGTGACCGCTCGTACACGTGCCATTATGTTTGTGGGGATGGGAGGCAACACCGGGCAGCTCCCTGAAGTGACGCGTCTCTGCCGCGAGCGGGGCCTCAAGTTGATTCTGGATGCCGCCCACATGGCGGGGACGCGCTGGCAGGGAGGTCACGTGGGTGGGGAAGCCGACGTAACCGTGTTCAGCTTCCAGGCGGTCAAGAACCTGCCTACTGCGGATGCAGGAATGATCTGCTTTGCTGAAGCAACGCTTGATGCGGAGGTCCGCAAGTGGACCTGGCTAGGAATTAACAAAGACACCTACGCGCGGACGGTAGGACAAGAGGCCTACAAGTGGCGTTATGACGTGGAGCACGAAGGGTTCAAGTACCATGGCAATTCCATCATGGCGGCCATGGGGCTGGTTGCGCTGAAGTATCTCGATCAGGACAATGCGTACCGGCGGCAGGTGGCGGCCTGGTACGACGAGTTGTTACACGACAAAATCGAGCGCGTGCCGGTCGCCCCGGGCTGCGAGTCTTCCCGCCATCTCTATCAGATATTGGTGGAGAACCGAGATCAGATCATGTTGGCACTGAACGAGCAGCAGATTTACCCTGGGGTCCACTATTGCGACAATACGCTCTATCAGATGTATGCGTATGCCAAAGGCACCTGTCCGCGGGCTCTGGATGCCAGCAACCGACTGATCTCTCTACCGCTGCACCTCAGGCTCTCCCATGCTGATGTGTGTAGGGTGCGCGATGCTCTGAGGAAGGCGGTCAATTTCCTCAAGGGGACCGGCTGAAGTCACTCACATGGCAAAGCGGCAGATTAGTCCGATCAGAGGGCCGCGCGTGCGCCTCCGCGTCCTGGAAGAGGCTGATTTGCCCATGACGCGGGAGTGGCGTAACCAGGACCATATTCGTCGGTGGTTCATATACTCCGCCGTCATCACTCCAGAACAGCATTGGCGGTGGTTCGCACGCTACGCTCAACGGGACGATGATTTTGTCTTCGTCATCGAGGAAACCCAGAACCTGCAGAAACCCATCGGACAGATCTCCCTTTACAACATCGAGTGGGCCCGTGGGCGAGCCGAGTATGGCCGGCTGCTCATCGGTGAGGCTGCGGCGGGAGGGAAAGGCTTGGCGAGGGAGGCAACCCAATTACTGCTCGCCTATGCGTTCGAGCAGCTCGGACTGAAGGAAATCGAGCTAGAGGTTTTCAGCACCAATGCCGCGGCGATTGCTATCTACTGCTCGTGTGGCTTTCGCAAGATCAGCGAGAGCAACGGTTTGCAGAAGATGATCAAAGTTGTTCGGTGAGCAGGTTGGATTGAACTGGATATTATGCTGTTTGTCAGAGACTTCCTAGCAGATCAGCAAGTCTTGCGTGCGAGCAAAGCTCCTCGGACTCCCCTGGTTTCGGTTATCCTCCCGACCTACGCCCGGTATAAGAACGGATACCTGAAACGGGCCATTGACAGTGTCCTCTCGCAGACCTTTACCGACTTTGAATTAATCGTCGTGGATGACGGCTCGCGTGACGGCTCAAAGGATTTTATCGAGCAGTGTGTTGCAAGAGACCCACGGGTTGTCCATATACGGCACGAACGCAACAGTGGGTTGCCGGCGTTACGAGTGAACGAAGGCATCGAATTGGCGCGAGGCCAATACCTTGCCTTCCAGTTTGACGATGACTCTTGGCGCCCTCTCGCGTTGGAGTGGCTCACAGAGATGGCTCGCCAACACAGTAGCGAGACCGTCGTTGTTGGAAAAGTGCATCTTCACTCGGCCTCAGGTGAATTATATCTCCCGCACGTGCCGGTTAAGCGTACTTATCTTTCTCAGGAAAACTGCATAGCGAATAATAGCGTGTTGGTCCCCCGCCATTTGTTTGACCGTTACGGCATGTATGACTGCCATCTCGCGATGCGCCGTCTCACTGACTGGGATCTTTGGCTCAGACTGATTGCCCACGTCCCCTTCATCATTCTCGACAAGGTGGTGAGCGATGTGTATGCAGGTAACCCTGACGCCATCGGGATGACCGTGCCAATGGATCTGGCGCTGTTTCGTTATCTTCATGCCTTCCCGCGCGCTCACTTGCTGACCCCTACCTGTTGGCATAACTACGAAGTTGATGCCTTAAGCATAGAAGGGGTACAATTCCAACGAGAGTTTGCGCGCCGTCTCTATGAGCAGCATGTAGTTCCCTATTATTTGAAGTTCCGCCACTCCTTTCCCCATCTGGGAGGATTCACAGCCACCTTACCCCGCCCTGTACGGAATGCCGTTTTCACAAGATTCCAACGCGATGTTTCCGATGATGCTTCCTTTTACCATTACGATGTCGTTGCTAATCGCTACCGGAATTATAAGATACATTTCCAAGCAGTCACCCAGATGGACAAGAACTGGGTCAATGAAGCTGAGGTGTTGCTGTTGGTGCGCGTGGTCGAACCGCAGGGTAAGCAGCTGCTCAAGGAAGCGCTCGCCGCTGATCGCCCTGTCGCTTACTATCTCGATGACGACTTGCTCACCGCCTACGAGTATGGAGAACAGTTCTCTTACCTGGCCCCAGGCAAACCTGATTATGAAAACATCGTGGCTTTGCTCAAGGGTGTGGACGCCGTATGGGTGACGAACGAATTTATCGCCGACTCGGTTCGCCCGTATAATCCCCGCATCGTTCCCCATCTCGGTTGCGTTTCGCCCGAATGGCTTCCAGACTGCGTTCCCCGTCGCGATCCTCATCGCCCATTCAAGATCGGCTACGTGGGCACTGGATACCGCATTGAAGAGTTCACTTTGCTGTGGGGGGCCTTACAGCAGATCGCTGACGAATTTGCCGGCCGCGTCACATTTGAGTTCTGGGGCCTCAATGTCGATAGTCTAGCTCCGCTCAGCGCTCCCACCAAGAGTGTTCCCTTCACCGATAGTTATTTCGAATACCTGTGGCGTCTACGCGAAAACCAGTTCGATATTCTGTTGGCGCCTTTGCTTGACTCCCCGCGCCCTCGCCTTGGCAAATCGCTAATCAAATACTACGAAACCGCGGTCGCTGGTGCGCTGGGCATATTCTCGGCGGTGCCCCAATACGCGGTATTGCCAGCCGATATTACTTGTCTAAAGGCAGGAAACACGGCGGCCGAGTGGCTTGAGGTCCTCCGTCGAACCCTCTCTATGCCAAGTGATCAGTTTGACCAGCTGCGTGCTGCTTGCATTCAGCACGTGCGAGAAACCTATACGAATGTTGCACAGATTGATAAGTACGAAGCGGCGTGGCGTGGGACCGAGTTCCACGCGCGGACGCGACTGAAGCGTCATGCTGATGGCCGACCGCGCGTTGTGTATGCCTTACACTCGCCGTATATGGGTGGTGGCGAGATTCAACAATGGCGCAAGCTTGGCATGGTGCGTACCTACGGCCTCGAACCGGTCGTGGTGCTGCCGGCTGCTTTCGAAATGACCCCAGAGGCGAACCACATCCGTGAGGTGGTGCGGACTCAGGACATTCAGCTAGAGTTTCTCTCTTATACCTGCTTTACCTCTCTTTTCTCGCCTACCACCTTGCCCCCCTCTGAAGAATTGGACAGCATCGTCCCTTTCCTTGAGCGTGTACAACCGGCATTGGTCCACACAGTGACGGTTATCCCCAGCTTCGGACAAGCCTGTCGGAAGCTGAACATCCCACATGTCGCCAGTCTCTACGCACTAGACGAGCCCCCCACCCGCCCAGACGTACCGCCAGAAGTTGTTTCCCCTACGCTCGTGCTTTCTGACTCTATACGGTATGCCCGACACTGGGGGGAGATACTCGGGACGGAATGGGCCTGCGGACGGGTATTGGTCCCGGAGGAACTCTTCCGCCTCGGGTTCGTCAAGGCTCTGCCGCGCCGCGAGGCAAGTAAGGTTCCTCCGTTTGCCACTCCAATCCGTCTAGTGATGGCCGGGACACTCCAGCCCCGTAAATGTCAGGCTGAAGCCATCGAGGCCATAGGGCTGCTGCGGCGGGAGGGAATCGATTGCCATCTGCATATCTACGGCCATACTCACTTCTTCCCCGACTATCGGCAGCAGTGTGAGGGATTGACCAAAAAGTGGGGACTGCAGGATAGCGTGCGATTTCATGGGTTTAGTAACGAGGGGGAAAAAATACTTGAGACAGCGGACATACTCTTGAGCGCGTCTACTCAGGAGAGCTTTCCGGGCACAATCAGTGAGGCTATGGCGGCGGGGGTACTGGTAGTCACCACACCAATCGGCGGAATTCCAGAACTCGTCATTGACGGAGTGACGGGAATTTTGTGTGGCGGCACGGGCGTCGAAGCCCTTACCGAGGGCATCCGACGTGCCGGCCGGTTGTCGAGTGAAGCATATTGTCGGATCGTCGAGGAGGCTCGACACGTTGCCCGGGTCGAGTTTCACCCGAACCGGGCACTCAATGATCTCCTAGCAACGTATCTGCGTGCAGTCGAACTGCATTCCGCTATGCCCGTCTCCGATGCGGAGACGCTCCACGCCAGGGCTGCAGTTGCAGATCCGCAGGGTGAGATTATAGAGAACAGCGGAAACCCTCCTTTGAGGTACGCACCCTTCAGTGGCACGCTCCGCTATAGTCTGACCCCCCGACTGCCAGACTGGAAGGGTGTCATGATGTATGTTTGTACACCAATGCGGGAGGTAACAGTTCAGCTCGCGTTTCGGATCCTGCCGGAGAACGGAACTGTCATCCGGGAGGGTGAGATATCTTGCACAGCTCGGAATGAGGCAAGTTGGGTCAGGCTAGAATTTCCACCTGTGCAACATGCCGACAGGCACTACTTTATCCTGGAACTGCACTTCTTGGCGCCCCGAGGGGCAAAAATTGGTCTTTTCGAGACGCAACCCCTACGATTGAGCTTGAAGCATGGGGCTCGCTGGCTGGGTCTCTCCCCGGTAAGACCCAACCTTTATTCGCAGCTCATCTACGAACAATAACTCCTTTCTTGCGAAATCCACCCGATGGAAAAATTTCAAGGACAATTGTGGGATGCAGAAGAAGTAGTCAAGGCTATCGAACAATACTGGCAAAACAACATATACGAGTCCGCGCACCGCGACGCGCTTATTGAGCTTGTCTCTCACTACATCACCTCTCCGAAGTCAAGCGTGCTTGAGGTCGGGTGCGGAACGGGTCTGATTTATAAACGTTTGGTTCCCGAGCATTTGCTGGGCAGCAGCTACGTCGGCGTAGACGTGTCGAGAAAGATGCTGGAGATTGCGCGGAAGAATTCTCCCACCGGGCAGTTTATTGTTGGCGATGGCTATGAGCTGAAATTCGCAGACCGAGCCTTCGATATTACTCTTTGCTTTGAAGTACTCGGACACATTCCGGAGATTGGCCCTTTTATCGGCGAGCTGTGCCGCGTGACGAAGGACATTTGTCTCTTCACAGTATGGCCAAGCGAGGGAGAAGACATCGTTGAAGAACACGAAGAAGTCTGCGGGGTGAAGTTTTTACATAGAAAATATGCGGACCCTTATATCAAGAAGATCCTGGCAGAAGACGGACTGGAGAATGGATGGAAGGTGCAAGTTGCTATTCTTTCCGCGGAGTGCTGGGCGTACGTCCTTCAGCGGCAGGAAAAGAAAATACTTCTTTCGTCTCAGGACATTTTTCCTTTCCCAGGACTCCGGCAAAGAATGTCTGGGTTGACCCAGGAAAGGGAACAGCACCTGTTAAAAACTCAGGAGAATGCGATTGCCGAACTGCACCAGGTAGTGATTGCCCGTGATACCGAACTCGGTCAGCTTCAAGCTTTTCTCGCTGCCACACGTGCTCAGGTGCCGGAGTTAGAAGGAAACCTGGAGGCTATGAGGCATATGTTAGCGACGCGAGAGGGAGAGTTCACCCGGACGCAAGCGTCTTTCATAGCAGCCCAAGCCGAACTTGCCAGCCACAAGCGCGGAACAGAAGAGTTGCAGGGAATGCTCACAGCCCGCGAGAGAGAGCTAGTCCGAGTCTCTATCGCTCTTCGGCAATTCGCCGTGTTGCAACAAAAAGCCCAGGTAATAGCCGCTGAGGTCGATGCCTTGCGACGACGCAGAGTGTTGCGATGGATGGCACGTCTGAGTTCTGCAGATCTCATAAATGATGTTGCCCCGGCTTTTCAGCAGCTCAAAGATGACAGCTTGCTCTTTACGCCGGACCTCAAAGGGTTTCGCCTCCAGTCCAGCACCAACCTCCAGTTCACTCCTTTCCTTGCTTATCCTTTAGACCTCCGTCGCCCGAATCTCTGTGGGGTGCTGTTAGCACCTATTCTAGAGCTGCCGCTGAGTCAGGGGCTCTTGGGAGTGGAAATTATCTCGCCGGCGAACACCATTGTGGCACAGAGCGTGTTGCCCTGTGCTCAGATCGACGAACCGGTGCCCACGCGCTTGGTATTTCCCGCAATCGCTGACTCGCATCAGGGCCGCTTCTGGCTGCGAGTGTTTGTGCGAGAGGTGGCGACGCCGGTCAGAGTGTTCGAATGGCGCAAGTACGGCTGGGCGGGCCTGGGACATTTGCAGACCCGCGCGTTCTGTGAGATGTTGCTTCGTCATACCGACCCCGCGTGCTGGCGGTGCTGCCCCAGTTTTCCTCGTCTAGCACGCTGATGATCGTGAAACCTCTTACCGCACTGCATAGAGCCAGACAGATCGCCGCCGACATTACCTTGGAAGCTTGGGTCTCACGCCGAAAGATAGAGCGCGCGGACGTGGTCGTCTTCAGTCGGAACCTCGAACCAAGTTCCGGACATATTTTGCAAACCGCGCTCACCTTGGGGAAACCGGTGATCTATAATCTAGACGATAACTTCTTCGAATTCCCCTCCGTCTACCAAAGTGCGTCTTACCATCGTGCCCCTGAGCGGCTGGCACAGCTCGAACATTACCTGAAAACTGCTGATCTCGTGCGGGTCTATGCAGAACCTCTGCGGGAAAAAGTGACACAGTTCAATCCCCGGGTTGTCCGGGTTGATGGCTTGGTAGATTGGAGTCTTCTCCCGCCGTCCCCCCCGTCTCGCGACCCCGGAGTCGTGCGGATCGTGTACGCGACTGGACGAATATTCGAGGATGATCTCGCGTCTCTGTTCATGGCGGACCTCCGTCAGTTCTTGTCCGCCTATCAGGGACGCGCCGAGGTGTTTTTCTGGGGGTACCACCCCCCAGAGCTGCGAGGACACCCGTCGGTCCATTTCCTGGAGTTTGTCCCGCAGTATGACCGGTTTTTTCGGAGGTTCGCCCGGGTCGGGTTCGACGTGGGACTCGCCCCCCTCCGCAATGATCTCTTTCACCGGTCAAAAAGTAACAATAAGTTTCGTGAATACGCGGCGTGTCGGATCGCCGGCGTCTATTCGGACGTGGACGTGTACTCCGACTGCGTACAGGAGGGACAAACGGGTGTACTGGTGTCCGAGGCCCCTGGCGCCTGGTTCCGGGCCCTTGCCAGACTGATCGAGGACGGAGAACTCCGCGCGAAGATTCAGGAACGGGCGTTTCGCTACGCGCGTGAGCACTATAGTTTGGAGAAAACCCAAGCCGCCTGGCTCGATCACATTGAGCGGGTGCTTACCGACGCTCGGAATTCCTCGGCAACGAGACAGCGCTCCCTCACTCTCCGGGACAACCTCTTTTCCTTCCCTCCCAGCTCCTCCAGTACTTTGGGCGGGATGGGTTTGCCTCTGGAGTCTTTGCTGCGGACCGCTCGACGAGTGGTGCGATGGGCACGCAGCCTCAAAACTCAGGGGATAGGAGGAGCAGTGACTAAGATACGAGGGTGCCTCAACGATGCCCGTCGACTCTTGCAGGTCAAGTGGAATCTCTTACCTCCCTCTCACTGGCGGCCATGGCGGAGATCCGCCAAGGCCATTTCCACCTCAAACGTTTCACACCGCTAGCGGGTATTCAGGTTTCCCTTTTTTCCAGGGCAATCTTCAGCGACTTCTTTCATCACCTCGGCCACGGCCTTTTGCAAAGTCATTTCGCGCGTGACCAGCTGAAAAGCTGCACGAGTCATCGTCTGACACTCGTGCGGATGCTCAAGGTAGTAACAGATCGTATCCGGCAGAGCGGCAATCTCGGCCTGCACGAAATGTTTGCCAGCCTCGTACGGAATCACATCACTGAGCAGTTCAGAGACCACCAGTGCCCCACATCCCATGCTCATTAAAAAGCGTAGTCCGGGTAAGTCCCAAGGATAATGGCACACATTTAACGAGATCCGCGCTCGATTAAGCAACTCGGTGCGTTGTTCTCCATAGCACTCATCCCCTACAATCACCATCTTGATGCCCTTCAACGTTAGGCTCCGTTGGAGGGTGTCCAGGATTGCCTTGCGTCTCGGGTGCCACAACTGACCGATGAACAAGACATCGATATCGCGCTCTTTGGCCAGGTCGATACCCATCCTGACATGATATCCGACGGGAACAAACCGTGCGGGAATGTCCCTGCCCGTCAAGAATTGCTCCCCTGACACGGAAGCGGTACACACAAAATCCAGCCAGCCTTGAGGGAAGTGCTGTTTCAACCAGGCATATTGACACATTGGCCACCACCACACGGAGGCGGCAAGTTCTGTGAGTGCCAGTTGCGGGTCACTGGTAATCATCTCCTGCCTGAAGCGGAAGAAGAACGTCGACCGGATGGCCTCTCTTACCCGAATGAGAGCTGGTGGGGCAATGACGGATTTGAGCAGTTTCAAGACCCATGCGGGCAGCCGTACTATCTGAGTAGTTGCGACGGCCTGCAACCCCCGACGTTCGGCTAAGGGGCTGAGTGTCGGGGGAGGAAATGGTTCAGTTTGCCAGAGAATGGTCGTTGGTCGCTGTCCCTGCCAGTGGCTGAGCAACTGCGCGCAGCCTGTGAAACACAGGCCCGTACCGATGAGCAACAGCACATCAGCGGCAAGAACTGCGCGATCCCCGTCTTGCACCACAGTCGGACGAAAGCCTAGATGTGCGAGTACGTCGAGCAACATCTCGCCGAACTCAGAATAGAAAGGATACGGGGGTAAGGCGATACACACGCTCTGTATATCCCTGTGGCCTCAGAATGACAACCCTCTGCGAGTTGCCGACGACTAAAACCGTACCACTACCGGACGAGGGCTTGATTTGCTTCGCTTCCGACTTTATGTCATCATTTTTTCTTGTGTTGGGAAGCGATGGAAGATCGGAGGACAAAAACTGAAGACCGCGCGGCGTGGCGCTACTGGTTAGCGTTGCGACTGGTTCGCGGAGTTGGGAACGTCACATACCGTGAACTCCTTGAACACTTCGGCGCCCCGCAAGCGGTGTTCGCCGCTTCTGCTGCTGACCTGACTGCGGCTGGCGCGCATGGTGAAGTCGCGCGGTCGATTACCTCGTTCGATCAATGGCAGACGGTCGACACTGAACTGAACAAAATCGCGCATATCGGGGTGCGCTTGGTGACCCGGACGGACCCGGAATACCCTGTGCATCTTACCCACTTGCATGACCCGCCCCCTTTTTTGTACGTTCGTGGCTCCTTCGTGCCCGAGGATCGTATTGCGATCGCCATTGTTGGCTCACGATTTGCGAGTAGTTATGGCAAAGGCGTGGCGCGAGATTTGGCACGCGGGTTAGCGGAAAAAGGTGTCACGATTGTGAGCGGGTTGGCACGTGGCATCGACGCCGAGGCGCACCGCGCGGCGTTGGCCGCAGAGGGGCGGACCATTGCCGTGCTGGGATCGGGATTGGATATTATCTACCCGAGCGAACACCGTGCCTTGGCAGCAGAAATTCCTGCACACGGTGCCGTAGTTTCGGAGTTTTCGCTCGGCAGTAAGCCTGACGCCGTCCACTTCCCGTACCGCAATCGGGTGATTAGCGGTCTAACGCTAGGGACGGTAGTGGTGGAAGCGGCGGAGAACAGTGGCTCGCTGATCACGGCGCGCTGCGCGCTTGAGCAGAATCGCGAGGTTTTTGCCGTACCCGGTCCGATTACCACCAGCCGCAGTCGTGGATCGCACCGGCTGATTAAAGCTGGAGCTAAACTTGTAGAAGGAATTGACGATATCTTAAGTGAGATCGCGCCAGCCTTGGCGCCTCTCCACCCTGTCCCAGCAGTGACGCCCACGGTGGCTCTCGAGCCCCATGAGGCGTTGCTCGTGGGGCTATTCGACGGTGAGCCCCAACATGTGGATGTGTTGATCGCGCGGAGTGGGCTGAGCGCGGCTCGTGTACTCGAAGTCTTGCTCAGCATGGAACTGAAGGGCGTAATCACCCAACTGCCCGGTACGTACTTTACCCCTACGGGGGAATGGGCAGGCAACCAGAGGAGTTAATGAAGACATGGCGAAAAACTTGGTAATTGTCGAGTCTCCGGCCAAGGCCAGGACCATCGGCAAATACCTGGGTCGAGACTATCAGGTCAAAGCCTCGGTTGGTCACATTATGGACTTGCCGAAGAACAAACTCGGCGTGGATGTAAAAAACGGGTTCGCCGCCGAGTATCACGTGATTCAGGGCAAAGCCAAAGTAGTCGAAGAACTGCGTAAGGCGGCGAAGGACAAGGAATATATCTACCTTGCCTCTGATCCGGACCGCGAAGGTGAGGCGATTGCCTGGCATATCGCCGGGAAACTTGACAAAAAAGGGAAAAAGGTCCGTCGCCTGTTGCTCAACGAGATTACCAAGAAGGCGGTGCAAGAAGCCGTCAAGCGTCCGGCTGAGCTCAACCGCGATCTCTACGAATCACAGATCGCCCGGCGCGTGCTCGATCGACTGGTCGGCTATCAAATCAGTCCACTCTTGTGGAAAAAGGTGCGCCGTGGGCTCTCTGCTGGCCGAGTGCAATCGGTCACCGTGCGCATTATTACGGAACGTGAACGTGAGATCCTAGCGTTCGTTGCTGAAGAATATTGGTCGATCATTGCCAACCTGGAGGGGAAAATTCCGCCTGCCTTCGAGGCGCGGCTAGCCAAGGTCGGCGATAAACGCCTGGATAACAAAACCTTTCGTATCGCCAATGAGGCCGAAGCCAAGGAGATCTTAGCGCACCTGGAAGGCGCGGCCTGGACCGTGGCGAAGGTGGAAAAGCGTGACCGTCGGCGTAACCCGGCCCCGCCGTTCATTACCTCGCGACTACTCGCCCGATATGACTGCGGCAGCGCGTACCTATATTAACGACACCTATGGGAACAGCTATGTGCCAGAGCGACCGAACGTCTATCGCTCGGCCAAGACCGCCCAGGAAGCTCACGAAGCGATTCGTCCCACCTCGTTGGAATACACGCCCGAACGCGTCGCCTCTTATCTGAGCCGCGAAGAACTCAACTTGTATACTTTAATTTGGAACCGTTTTCTCGCCAGTCAGATGGCGCCAGCACTGTTTGAGCAGACCAGCGTGGACATCACGGCGAACACCTGTACTTTCCGGGCGACCGGGCAAGTGCTGCGTTTTGATGGGTTTTTGCGTATCTATATGGAAGGCAAAGATGACAAGACCAGCGAGGAGGACGATGACGCCGAGACCCAGCTTCCGCCGTTGAGTGAAAGGGATTTGCTGCGCCTCTTGCAGTTAACCCCGAACCAGCATTTCACCCAGCCGCCGCCGCGTTTCACTCAAGCCACGCTGATTAAGGAGTTGGAAGAAAAAGGCATCGGCCGGCCTTCCACCTATGCTTCGATCATGGAGACGATCCTCAATAAAGAGTACGTCCAGGAAGACGAACAGCGACGCCTACGCCCCACGCAATTGGGGATGCTGGTGAACGATCTGCTCGTCGGGTCTTTCCCGGACATTCTCAACGTCGAATTCACCGCTGGCATGGAAGCCGTGCTCGACCAGATCGAAGACGGTCAGGAAGACTGGCGGCGGGCTATTGAACGCTTTTATCTGCCCTTCTCTTCTGACCTCGAACGGGCGGACAAGGAAATGCGCGACGTGAAGGGCAGCGGCGAGCCCACTGACATTCCGTGCACGGAGTGTGCTGACGGCAAGATGACGATCCGTTGGGGTCGCAATGGTGAGTTCCTGGCTTGCTCGAACTATCCACAATGTAAATCGACCCGGAACTTCACTCGTGACGAGCAGGGCCAGATCGTGCCGCAGGAAAAGGAGCAAATTCTCACCGACGAGATGTGTGAGAAGTGCGGCAAGCCGATGCAGGTGCGCTTTAGTCGCTACGGCAAGTTTCTCGGCTGCTCGGGTTATCCCGAGTGCACGAATATTCGCAAACCTGGCAAGCCGGTGAAATCGCTCGGGGTACAATGCTCGGAGTGTCACGAAGGCGACTTGCTGCAGAAGTGGTCGCGCCGCGGCAAGGTTTTTTATAGTTGTAGTCGCTATCCGAAGTGCACCTTTGCCTTATGGGATCGGCCCGTGCCCGAACCCTGCCCGCGCTGCCAGGCTCCCTTTGTCGTCGAGAAGACCACCAAACAAGCCGGCACCGTCAGACGCTGCATTCGGAAAGAGTGTGACTATCAAGAAGCCGTGGAGCCGGTGGCAGAGGCGGGATAGAGCAGGACTGAGGACTGAGTGCTGAGGACTGAGTAAGA
>JACQEL010000416.1 GCA_016200595.1 Deltaproteobacteria bacterium | reverse complement strand
GGCAATGTTCTTCAGCTTCGGACGGCCTAACGACACTACTGTGCCAAGAGACAATTTCTTGGCCACGTCCCTATACACTACGTCCGAGATACAGACCGTGTCCGACTCGGCCAACGCTTGTAGCCGGGAAGCAATGTTGACGCCATCACCGAACACATCACCGTCGCGCTGGACGATATCGCCGGAATGGATACCAATACGGACATGAATCTGTTCGTCTTTGGTCTTTTCCGCGTTGTAAGCCCGGAACTGCGTGTGGACCTGTTGGGCACACTGTACAGCGTGGACGACGGAGGGAAAATCTACCAGAAAGGCATCACCGACAGTTTTAATGACCGCGCCGCGATGCGCGGCCACGGCCTGCTGGATAATCTGGTTGTGGACGTCAAGCAGGCGTAGCATACGGGCTTCGTCAGCGCCCATCTGGCGGCTGAAGCCGACCATGTCGGTGAACATGATCGCTGCCAGCTTGCGAGTTTCGGCCCGACCTATCTCATGGCGTTCCACTGCACTCCCCCTGCCGTGGGCGCGGCTGCATTATGAGATTTCCTTGAAGCTATTCAGCCTCACACAAGATCTCATCCAATCCCGCGGTATGAGTATGGAGGTGAAATACAGCGGCGCTAAGCTTGCCAAGGATCTCGTCCCGTTCTCGCTCTGATACCAACTTGGATTCTAAGCGACGAATCAGAGCGGAGACCCGCTCACATTCCTCGCGTAACTCCGAGAGGAGTACTCCGGTAGTCGAAGATACTGGCGCCTCTGTTTCTTTTCGCTTAACGGCTCGCATCACTTTTTCCCTTGTTTTCTTCGCACCAAGGATTCTGTCTTCAGTATTTGTGTAAGGTAGCCCACCGCTCGCGATGCCAGGCGGCGTCCCCGAAGGTCATCTCCGCCACACGGGCGCGCTTGAGGTAGAAGCCGGCGTCATGCTCGTCGGTCATGCCAATGCCGCCGTGCATCTGTACACCTTCATTGGCAGCCAGAAGGAAGGTGTCTGAACCGCGTGCCTTCGCGAGCGAGATGAGGGATTCCCAGTCTTTGTCGCCGGCGTCCGCGGCCCGAGCCGCAGCCATGACAGAGGAGCGAGCGAGTTCAATCTCCATGAACAAACGTGCCGCTCGATGTTTGAGCGCCTGAAATGTCCCAATGAGAGCGCCAAACTGCTGGCGAGTCTTGAGGTAATTCAGCGTATCGTCAAAGATCTGACTCATCCCACCCAGCATCTCGGCGCAAAGTCCCACGGTCGCCCGATCAACAACTTGAGAGAGAATCTCGAACCCTCCACCGAGGGGACCAAGCAGACTGCCAGCGCCGACTTTGACACTATCGAGGGAAACGAGGGCGACCGCGCGATCATCAATGCGCTGCTGGCGCGTGACGGTGAGTCCTGGAGTGTCACGCGGAATAAGGAAAAGGGTGATACCGTCCTGATCGTTTTGCCCGCCGGCCGTACGGGCCGACACGATCAAAGCGTCTGCCGTGTGTCCATCGAGCACCTGAATCTTTTCGCCGGAAAGAACCCAGCTTCCGCTTTGCTGCTCCGCTTTCGTGGCGACGCGGTTTAGATCATAGCGGCTCCGCGCTTCCTGGTAAGCAACCGTGAGAATTTTGTCGCCGGAAGCAATGCCTGGAAGCCAGGCCTGCTTTTGCTCCTCACTGCCTGCTTGTGTGAGAAGTTGTCCGCCCAGGAGTATCGTGGAAAGGAAAGGTTCTGGTGCGAGGGTGCGGCCCAGGGCTTCAAGAACAACAACGAGATCGGCCAAGCCCATGTTCGCGCCGCCGTACGCTTCGGGAATAAGAATACCGACCCAGCCTAACTCCGCCATCTCCTTCCACAGTGTGCGAGAGAAACCAATAGGATCCTGGGCGTCGCGCAGGGCGCGCATACGGCTAACCGGCGAGCGCGTGCGCACAAAATCTATCGCCGTCTTGGCAAGGAGTTCTTGATCTTCGCTGAGCACAAGTTCCACGGTGAGTCTCCTGCAGTTTGTATTGTCATCGCCCCTTCTCCCGCAGGGGGGAAGGTTGGAAGAGGGGATATTACGGCCTCTGCTCTAGCGTACGCCCCCTCACCCTGTCCCTCGGTGGAGCCTTGATTAATCAAGGCTCCACGGGGAGAGGGGACCTTTAGCCAAAGGTCAGTAAAGTTCGGGTAAGGCCCATTTCAGTCGGGCAGCCCCAACACTCGCTTAGCAATAATGTTCAGCTGCACTTCGCTCGTTCCGCCCTCGATCGTGTTACCCCGTGAGCGTAGCCAGTCGCGTGTCTGCGAGAGTTCTTGCTCCTCGAACCCGGAGCCTTCCCAGCCAAGAGCCTGCGGGCCCGCGATCGACCCTAAGAGTTCTTGGCGGCGCTGGTTGAGTTCAGTGCCGTAGATCTTAAACATCGAACTCTCTGACCCTGGCGGCAAACCTGCCTTGGCAGCGTCCCGGGCCCGATCGGAAGTCAGCTTAAACGCGAGCGCGTCCATCTCATACTGTGTCATGCGGGTGCGCAGGGTGGTATCAGCAATACGCTCTCCCTCGAAATCGACGTACTTGCGGGCATAATCACCAATAGTTTGTCTTCTGCCCGTGCCCGAGCCAAAAGCTGAGGCGATCATCGTGCGCTCGTGGTTGAGCAAGGCTTTGGCGACCGTCCAGCCGTGGTTGACTTTGAACACGACGTTCTTGGCTGGGACTTGCACATCCGTGAGGAACGTCTCGCAGAAAGGTGAAGACCCGCTAATCAGCTTGATCGGCCTGGTCTCGACGCCGGGCGAGGCCATATCCATTAGGATGAAGGTAATCCCCTCGTGCTTTGGCGCTTGAGGATCAGTGCGTACTAGCATGAACATCCAATCGGAATAGTTGGCGTACGAGGTCCATATCTTCTGGCCATTGATAACGTAGTAGTCGCCCTGCAATACCGCGCGGGTTTGCAAAGAGGCGAGGTCGCTCCCAGAACCCGGCTCCGAATAGCCCTGGCACCAACGAATGTCGCCGCGAATGATCTTAGACAGGTGTTCCTGTTTCTGGTCTTCTGTCCCATACTCGAGCAGAGTAGGGCCGATCATGGTCAACCCGAATCCCACTAGCGGCGCAGGCAGCTTGAGAGCAGCCATTTCGTCACGCAGGACCTTTGCTTCGGCTTTGGAGAGACCGCCGCCACCGTATTGCGCCGGCCACTCGGGCGCTGTCCAGCCCCGTGCGGCCATGACGTTGAGCCAGGCTTTCATGTCTGGATTTGGATACGTGGCTTTGCGCCCACCCCAGTTTCCTTCGCCGAGGCCAAGCGTCGTTCCTTTGATGGAAGGGGGAGCATTGTCTGAGAGCCACCGGCGCGTTTCCGCACGAAACTTTTCGAGATCGGCCATGGGTGAATCCTCCTCACGAACAGAGACAAACAGATTTTTCTTCCCCCCTTGTGGGTGAAAGTGCGGATGGAGGGAGATGATTGCGGATTGCTGAATGCGGATTGCGGATTGAAGAATTTTTCCTTCCCCAATCGACAATCCACATTTCACATTCCCCAATTCAGTGGGTCAGATTGAGACCAGCTTAGGCAGCCTTTGCTGGAGCCGGCATTTTCAGCGGCGCCGGTTCTTCGAGCAGGGGCGTGGTCTTCCACTTTTTCAGTTCCGGCATTACATGTTTGACGAAGCATTTCATGCTGCGTTCAGCTTCGTCGAACGGCATGCCGGCGTAGCTGAAGTTACACATGACGCCGTTCATGTTGATCGTGTCTTTCATGAACGCCAGCTTCTCCAGCACTTGGTCAGGCGTGCCCCACGGCATCAGTTTGGCGAAGTCGCGGGCGGCTTCGTCCAGGCCGTGACGTGCGATATATTTGCTGACGCCACTATAAAATTCGTAGCTCTTGTGCGAGCCAAATCTCTCAGAGGTCATTTCGTAGTGTTTCATCGCGGTGTGATAGTAGGCGGTGATCCAGTGCATCGCCCGCTCTTCCGCCCGGGCTTTGTCATCATCGACATAGAAGAAGCCACCGCTGAGCGGTTGCGG
>JACQEL010000058.1 GCA_016200595.1 Deltaproteobacteria bacterium | reverse complement strand
CTGAAAGATACTAAACCAGGCGGCATGAGATTCATACACTTATGCATCTGAGCCTGAAGGCCGTAGCGTGCGCTGTGCGCACGTCTTCCCTGTACGCCGCTATTTTCGTGCGCACAGCGCACGCTACCCCGAGTGTACCAACCTCATGCATCTTGATTTAGAGCTTATGGTTTCGCATCGATTGGATCAACCCAAAAGACTTCTTCAGGTTGCTCGGCGGCAGCGATGTTCAGGTTCACCACCACCGCCTCTTGATCGCTGCGCACTAAGACACACATGAGCAGCTCGTCAGGACTTTGGACTTTGCCTCACTCATCCTTTATCTCCTTGCTACGCGCTTCAAAGCTAATAGTTCATTGACAGCGATTTCAGAGCTGCTCGTTTCGATTCAGAGAACTCACGTCCGGCAGTCGAAGAGTTTGGCCGGCAGCAACATCAAGACAAGCGCGCAGTTTCTCTGCCAGCACTTGTACTCCAGGTTCAGCGAGGATCGTATGGCCTCCCGGCACCTCGTGAACTTCGATTCCTCCCTGAGCTAATCGTTCCCACCGAGAGCCGTTCTCGCGGTCCATGGCACGGTTATGGACGGCTCTGAAAAATGTGATCCGTCCTGGGTAGGGTCGCGGAACATAGGGTCGTACTGCTGCAATATTCGTTTTTATGAGAATGGGGGTGCGAATACTCCGGGGAACTCTGCGACTGCTGCGCAAATAAAGCTGATCGAGAACGGCACAAAATGAGACTCCCAGTCGACGCCAGGATTCGTTGGTTATCCCGATGAAGCGTTGGCGGAGGTACGAGAGACTGCCAATAAAATCTGATGTCGCACATTCATGCAGGTGAAAGGCAAAGCGGTTTGCTAGCCATTCTTGCCAAGAGGGCTGCCGCTCTTGGGGAAGGTGGGTATCCAACAACGCTAACAGGGCAACTGGCTTACCTGAGGCGGCGAGTTGCTGCGCGACCTCCAGCGCGACAAGCCCTCCCATAGAAAAGCCACCCAGGAAGTAAGGTCCTGCGGGGTGTGCAGCGCAGATTACCTGTAGAGCCTGCGCGGCTATCGCCTCGACACTCGTCAGAGGGGCAACGCGACCCTCGAACCCTTGGGGTTGTATCGCAAAGATCGGTTGAGCCGCTCCAAAGCAGCGCGCCAACCTGAGAAATTGCAGCGGATTACCGTCAACCCCGGGGATGCAGAAGAAAGGCGGCCGGTGAGTGCCTGGCTGAATAATGATGAGCGAGGTCGTATCCAACGAGGTGATCTCGCGATCTAACCGCCGGGCAAGTTGTTCAAGCGTGGGAGACTCAAGCAACGCTGCCACCGAAACCTCGCAACTGAGTGCCTCCTCAAGGTGACTCAGCAGACTCGCCGCGAGCAGCGAATCGCCCCCCAGGTCAAAGAAGTTATCTTTGAGGCCAATAGGTTCGACTCCGAGGACCTCCTCCCAAATACGCGCTAATTGCAATTCTAGCGGCGTTTTCGGCGGGACATGAGCTTCTGCTGTTGGGGAAGTGAAGGTGGGGGGGACTGGAAGCGCATGGCGGTCTATCTTGCCGTTAGGTAGATGCGGCAAGGTGCGCAGGAAGACAAATCGGGCTGGGATCATGTAGCTGGGCAGTTTGTCACTAAGGATATTACGCAAGCTTTTGAGCTTAACAGACGAAGTAAATCCAGACTTAGGGACAAGATAGGCAACTAGCTGTTTGTTGTTGAGTGCATCCTCTTGCGTCACTGCCACCGCATCCTCGATGCCCTCAAGGCTTTTCAGTGCAACCTCTATTTCAGCAATTTCCACACGAAACCCGCGGATTTTTACCTGGAGGTCCTTACGGCCAGCATGACTCAGACAGCCATCTGGTTGCTTGCGCCCCAGGTCCCCGGTGAAATAGAGGCGTTCTCCGCTCCCGGCTGGGTCCTCTTGGAAGACCGCTTGGGTCAATTCGGGCTTGCGCCAGTAGCCGGGCGAGAGGTAGTGACTCTTGACGACGATCTCACCGATCTCGCCGGGAGCGACTTCATTGCCCATTTCATCGAGGAGTAAGACCTGTTTACCGGCTACGTCATAGCCAACCGGAACCGTGCTGTTCTTGATCTGGGTGTGTTGGCCAATGAAATACTGCGCGATCGTTCTGGTCTCGGTGGTGCCCAGGGCATTCTGCAGCATGCAGTCTGCGCTGAAGTGTTGTCTGTACGCTTCAACATCTGTCTTGTGCACGGGCTCGCCACCGAGAGCCAGGAGACGAACACTGGCGAAACGCCTGCCTGCTGGGAGACCGGCCATGAAGCGACGGAAAGTAGACACATTGAGGTCGAGAATGGTAACCGCTTCTCTCTCTAGCCATTCGGCGAGTTGCACAAACCCCTCTGCGCGGAAAGCGAAGGGCAACACCGTCGCCCCATTCAACAAGGCACCAAAAATGTGACTGACCGAGGTGCTGGAGCAGTAGGAGAAAAGGAGCCCAAATCGATCTTCACTGCTAATGTGGAGGTCCTGACTCTGCCGCCTGATATCGCACAGCACATTGCGATGGTTCTGAACGACACCTTTTGGTTGCCCGGTTGAGCCTGAGGTATACAGAAGGTAAGCGGGTGTATGCGGCAATACCGGGAGACCGGGATTTTCAACCGGAAGCCGTGAATTCAAGGTATCGCAAGTGAAGATGAGGGACTCATCAGGCACGAGGGTGCGGGCAAGAGGCCGATTGGCTGAGTTTGTCAGTACCAGGCGGGGTGCCGCGTCTTCCCCCATAGTCACCAGCCGTTCCGGAGGGAACTCGGGGTCTAGAGGGACGTACATTTTGCCGGTTTTTAAAACGCCAAAGATGGCAGCCGTCATGAGCAGGCCTTGCTCGAACAGCAATATCACCGGCTCCGGTCCCATTCCCAGTCTAGCCAAAAGTGTGTGCGCTATCCCATTTGCGATGCAGTTGAGCGTACGGTAGGACCAGTGCTGGTCATGATATCTGACCGCAGGCCGATCAGGATATCTGCGCACAATTTTCTCGAAGCGTCGCGGAATGGAACTTTCCACTTCGCCCTCGCTGAAAGGGATACTCTCATGACTAAGATGGAATGCCAACTCGCCTTTCGTACAGACCATTTTTCCCTGCGGCATTTGCTCACTCCGCCTGAAATATTTGCTTCCGAGAGGAGGCATAGACTGGGCTAGTGAAAATTGGCGATATGGGGAGAGCTTTTCTCGTGCCGACTCTCACAGCTTTTGTTCCTGGGGCTTTCTCGGTCCCAGGCTCCGCCTGGGACCGCACGGGTCGGGCGGCTCTGCCGCTGCAAGGGCAACCGAGGGTAGGTATCATCATCAGCAAAAGCGCTGCGATCCCAAACGTATTTCCCAGGTGCGGCCTGTTCATGGTCTCTCAGGTATGTAGAGGCAAGGCAGAAATTCTCTAAGCATTGCAGCGTAGCAACCTGGTCGGGAAAAAGCTTTTTGATGAACACCGGACGGTGCGAAACTCTATAGAGGGATGAGAGAAGTTCAAGAAACCGGTTGTCAATCTTGCCCAATGGTCTGACGATGACGTAGTGGCCGTTATGCCGCCCGATCGAGAGGAGCATATCGCCATCGTAATATTTGTAACCCAGACCGAGCCCACGGCACGCCTGAGTCACATACGTCCAGCTATTGCCATAGCAATACGTGCGCGCGTCCTGTGAAAAGAAGTGACGATAGAGAGGAATGTCTTGTACGGTGATCGGAGTGATGAAGCTGGCGAGAGGTGAATCAATTTGTGGCTCCCGTAGTTCCTTAGCCATGTGAGTTTCCGTCCGGTTAATCGTTCAACTATCCCACCGCATTCAGTGCTGGACGGGTGTAGCGGCGCATTGTACAGTGAAATCGCTATGCAGCCAACCTTATGCTCCCAATTGTTCATCAATGGCGAATACCTCCCTGCCGCGAGCGGTAAGACCTTTCCCGTG
>JACQEL010000415.1 GCA_016200595.1 Deltaproteobacteria bacterium | reverse complement strand
CTGGCTTTGTAATATTCGTCGGCAATGCTCATCGCTGCCATAATCGCTACACGCAAAGACACAGCAGTTTTAGCGGTCCCCCCAACCTGACGCATCCGTTGATCGACATAGGACGCAAGCTGTCTGACGTATGTTTCATCGTCTTCGCTATTGACAGTGAAGGTCTGGCCAAAGACCTCAACCTCGATCAGCCTTTTCATTCCCTCATCCTTCGTCTTTCATATACTCATCCAGCCCTTCGAAGCGGTTGAGAATTTTCTCTAACCGAGCGCGAATCTCATTGCGTTCTCGCTCATATTGCCGCAGTTGTTCGAGTAGGGCGTAGTACTCCTGTTCCCGTTCCCGCAGCCGTACTGAGAGGTCGTCTTTCTCGCTACAAACCTGCTCATGACGGGCAAGGAAACCGTTAATTTTCGCTTCAAGTAGTTTCAGACTTTCTAGCGCCATAAGCTTAAAATAGCAAATGTCGGGGCCAAGCTTATTGCCCTGGCATCTCCCTGTCAAGATAAATCTCTGACTCCGCTCCCTCAACCGGCGCAAACAAGGCCTCAACAAAGTCCGCAGCGGCAAAATCCTGCAAGTCTTCCGCCTGCTCGCCGAGTCCGACACAGCGGATCGGCACCCCGAGGCGCCCAGCCACCGACAACGCCACTCCCCCTTTTGCCGAGCCATCCATTTTTGCCAGAATCACCCCAGTAAGGGACAAGGCCTGCTGAAAGGTCTGTGCCTGACTGAGAGCATTTTGGCCGGTTGCTGCATCAAGCACTAACAATGTTTCATGGGGAGCGCCGGGCAATTCCCGGGCAATGACCCGCTGCACTTTTTTCAGCTCTTCCATTAAAGGAGTTTTCGTATGGAGCCGACCGGCCGTATCGATAATCACCACAGCGACTCGACGGGCAAGCGCCGCCTTTATGCCGTCGAAAGCGACAGCTGCCGGTGAAGCCCCACTCCGGTGCTTAATTAATTCCACCCCGAGCCGTTCAGCCCAGACTTCCAGTTGTTCGATGGCAGCGGCCCGAAAGGTATCAGCCGCGACCAGCAGTACGGTCTTTTGTTCCTGACAAAAGCGCGCGGCCAATTTGGCAATCGTGGTGGTTTTGCCCACCCCGTTTACGCCAACAACCAGAATGACCCACGGCCTGGTCTCGCCCACTAAAGGTGGGTTTGGCAGTTTCTGCAGCACGGCGAGCATTTCCTCTTTGAGGTAGTCTTTCAGTACACTCGCCTCAGTTGGTCGTTTCCGTCGGCAGTGCTCGCGCAGGCGGGCGATTAACTCCGCAGTCGTTTGCCCCCCAACGTCGGCCCCCAGCAGCGCTTCCTCCAACTCGTCGAATATCTCTTCGCTGAACGGGCGACCACGAAACAGACGCTCGAAGGGCGTGTTGAAAGCCTGGCGTAGCCGCGATAACCCTCTGCGCCAGACAGATTTCTTCACCAAGAGTGAGCTTTGGGGTTTATTGCTGGAGAGATCAACCTCTTCTTCACGGGAAGAAGGATCAGGTCCCGACTCGACCTGAGGCTCCGGCGCTGGAGCTTGTGGTGCGCCAGTCTCGACCTCCTTCTTTCGCCGGGAAAACCACTGTGCCATTACGATACTTGAACCGACACCACCGTAGACACGCCGGGTTCTTGCATGGTCACCCCATATAACGTGCCCGCCGCTTCCATGGTGCGCTTGTTATGGGTAATAAGAACGATTTGCGTGGTCGCACTCATTTCCCTGATTAATTGGTTAAACCGTCCAACATTGGCATCGTCAAGGGGAGCATCAACTTCGTCCAAAACGCAGAAAGGACTGGGGCGAATCAAAAACAAGGCAAAAGTGAAGCTCAAGGCGGCTAGGGCTTTCTCTCCGCCGGATAAAAGCTGCAGCAAGCGCAGCCGCTTTCCCGGCGGCTGGACCGCAATCTCTACCCCACTCTCGGTCAGATCCTCTTCGTGGGTGAGAGTAATCTCGGCTTTGCCACCTTCGACCAGACGACCGTACACTTCACGGAACTTCACATCTACCTGGGTAAACGTCTCACGAAACCGTTCACGCGACTCACGATTGAGCTTCGTAATGGTATTTTGCAGATCGTCAAGCGAACGCCGCAAATCGGCTTCCTGGGATTGCAGAAAAGTATAGCGCTCTTCCACCTCGGCCAATTCAGTGGCCGCACCGGGGTTCACCTCGCCTAAACGAGAGATCTTGTCTCGCAGTTCTTGGCGGCGGGTTTCATTGATAGACTCCTCGGTACAGAAACTCTCGTACCGCGGGACTACTTCCGCTATCGTCATCGTATATCGCTCACCAACGGTTGCCTCGACATGTTCACGAGCAACACGTTTTTCGGCTAATCTCACGTCAATCCGGGATTTCTCCTCTTGCAGGTTAGTATGCGCGATACGCCCTTGCTCCAGGCGCTCGTCATAAGCACGTCCTTGGTCCCGTAAGCGGGCACAGGTCTCTTGTCGTAAGGTTTGCTCCTGCTCGGCGGCAGCTAAATCAGTGGTCAATTGCCTGAGCTGTTCAAGTAATTCGGCGGAACTGTTCTGCATCTGCTCACTCTCGGCGTCAGCCTCTTCGATCTCGGTCCGACAAGCAGCTAGGCGCTCTTCCAGCTCTTGCTGTTGCTCACGCAGGCGGGAAACCTGGACGTTCATTCCCTGCTGACGTTCACGTCTCTCGGCCACGCGCACACGTAGGTCATCGCCATGCACGCGCTGTTGTTCTAGATCAACCCGAGCCTGTGCCACCTCGGCCTGTTTGGCTGCCAATGCGGCCTCACGCTCGCCGCGCTGGATTTTCAGCTCGTTCTCACGCCCTTCACGAGTCTCAATTTCACCGTGCAAGGATTGTTGTTCGCTCTGTAAGGTCTGCTGCTCATAGGCCAAACTCTCGCTTTTATCGAGGAGACGGCGGCGTTCGCCTTCCAACCTGCCCTCTTCACGTTGGAGAGCTTCACTCTCCTGCCCCAGCGTCCGGGCCTCAGCCTCTAGACGTAAAATCTCTCCCTCGAGGTCCTGCTGCTGCTGTTTCATGTCCTGGCGTCGCCGCATGACGTCTGCCACGATAGCCTCGTGCTGCTCGACCTCTTCTCGTAAGCCACGAATTTCCCGGCGCCGTTCCAGCAAGGCTTCCTCGGCAAATCCTTCGCTGCCTCCGCTCACGATTCCTTGGGCAGTGATGACTTCCCCTTCTGGGGTCACAAAGGTCCGGTGCACGCCGTTCTGACGCCAGAGCTGCAAACCGGCTCGTAAGTCAGGGACGAGTACCGCATCGCCCAACAGAGTCTCAGCTACTTCACGGTAACGCTGATCGACCGTCAGGAAGCTGAGCAAAGGCCCGGTTCCTTCTCCCACTGTCGGGCACTCATACTCCTTACTGTTCTCAGAAGAGATGCCATTACTGTTCTCAGAAGAGATGCCATTAATTTTTCGCGGAACAAGAGGAATGAAGCTGCCACG
>JACQEL010000397.1 GCA_016200595.1 Deltaproteobacteria bacterium | reverse complement strand
TGAATAATGGAGCGGTGTGTGCTGACAACAACGACTTAGAGGTCTGCTACGGCAGATCCTTAACCGCTGGCGTCGTCTACGGCGACTCATCCAGCTTCGCGGGAGCCGACGTTGCAGAGTCGTATAAAATTTGGGGTGGGGAACGAGTGCGACCGGGGGATGTGGTGGCCATTGCCGCGGAAGCTAGCACCAGCACGGATTCCTCTCCCTATATCAAGAAAGGACATAAAGGCGAGGCCGTAATAGGCGTCGTCTCCACCGAACCGGGAGTTCTTCTCAATGACGTCCCTTCGACAGGCTCAGGACAAGCAGCCACCAGTTCCGCCCCCGTCGCTCTCTCCGGACGTGTTCCCGTCACCGTCAACCTGGACGGCGGAGAGATTAAGCCAGGCGACCCACTGACGCTCTCCCACACTCCCGGAGTGGCTACCAAAGCCACCTCCTCGGGGATGACTATTGGATACGCTCTACAGCCGTTTACCTCCCACCAGCCTGCGCTGGCAGGCAGTCATCCTGAGCAAGCTAACGGCACAGGCAAGATTCTCATCTTCATTAATCTCGGCTACGCCCGTCTTGATCCGGCTGTCCAGTCAGGCCGAGTAAACACCAACGAGGGCTGGGTCATCGATCAAGCATCAGGCAGGATTACCACCGCCCTTACCCTCGACATGTCCGGGAGAGATATCATCAACGTCCGCAGTATCCTCTCCCAAACAGGGATGTGGAGCATTGATGAGAATGGAAGGTTGGTGATGGAGGAATTAGAGGTACGGGGTAAGGCAAAATTCGGAACGCCGCAGCATCCTCAGGGTATCACAATCTTTGACCAAGTCACGGGAGAACCGGGCTGCGTGCAATTGGTGAACGGCGCCTTGAACGTAACGCCCGGCGAGTGCAGCAGCACAAGCGGTAATGCACGATCTTCTGCTTCTTCTCCCTCTTCCAACGAAACACAATCACAAGAGGCCTCATCCCATTCTTCCGATTCCACATCCACACCCGCCGAATCACCCCAAGAAGAACCTGGTACGAACCCCGCATCCAAGCCGCAATCTCAATCAGCAGCAGAATCTACTCCGGAATCTTCTCCAGTTTCGGATCCTTCCTCCTCTGGATCCACTCCCCCGGCTGTAAACCCCGAGCAATCCGCTTCGTCACAGCCTGTTGAAGCCTCTTCTCCTCTCTCATCTGAATCCCCTGCCCCGTCTGAATCATCACTAACTGCACCTTCCGCAGAGCCAAATTCCCCCACCTCGTCCACTTCAGAAAGATTAACTTCGACTCCAGACGCACCTTCTGTCACCGCTGCGCCAGCATCTGGATCATCCGCGAACTAATTTCGCCGATCTTCTACGGCTCACCAGCAGAGGAGAACCTGACCGCCGATGAGGAGCGGTCTTTTAATTTAACGTCAGTGGTACGAAATCGTACTCTCCCGCCTGCAGCACCAGAAATACGGCTGACCCATTGCCGGCGTTGGTGACAAGGTGCGGCCGCCGCGGCGCCACTGAGTAGGTCTCACCGGGCGCGAGGCGGATCTCTTCTTTCGGATCCCGCAGGAATATTCGCAAGTTGCCTTCCAGAACATAGAACGTGTCCTGGACGTTGGTGTGGTAGTGCCAGGGAACCTTTTGGCTCCGACTGATCTGTAGCTCGGTAATACGAAATCCTGGCCGCTCCGCATGGTAGGACAACCGTTCGAATTCCAACAAATCGCTTGGGTCTTTGAGTGGTTCCATTTTCGAGTCTTACCTTTCTCGTTCACTTCCAGCGTATGAAAGTACCAGCCTCATAATGAGATCTCGAACAAAACGGCGCAACCTATCAATACGCCATACTTCCCCGCCCTGCCAAGAGTCGAGACTCCAGCTTCTCTGGTGAGCCCACGATGATTTGCCGCTCACAGCAAGTTTTCCAGCCTTTTGACTCCCCTCCTACTTGGTACGCTTCACTCAGATTCTTTGAAAGGAGGAGGTATACCGAAAAATCGCGAACCGCCCGAAGACCACTCTACTCGCTTAGTGCAAATCATCATGCACGCACTAGAAGCCGAGCTGCACGTCCTGCGCTCTTACCTAAAGCACCCCGACAAACTCCGAGCAGTCATCCGCCCGGAAGACCGAGGAACTTAAACGCTGGAAGCGCAATCTTAAAATCGCCGAAGGAACGGCAGAAGGAGGACCTATGAAGAGAAAGGTTACGAAGAAAAAGGTTACGGAGCGCGACGATGTGTCGTTTCATGAGTACACCGTCGAGGGCTTACGTTCAGTTATTCGAGCTATGACGCTGACCCTTGAGGCCCGCCGCCGTTACCTGGACGACCCCAAGCATCTGGAGGCCATGATTGCCAAAGATGAGCAGGTGCTGAAGGACTTTCAGCGCCAACTCCGGAACGCCCAAGCCAAACTCAGAAAAGCAAAGGAGGTGTCTCGTGGAAAACAGCAACGGTAACGGCGACAAAATGGGCTCCCGAGCCTACGCCGCTTACGAGAAGACATTCATGCTGTTCGGGTCGTTAACCAAGAGCTTCGCTCCCGGCGTTCCAGTCGAAGATTGGCAGGGCTGGGCAGATCAATGGCTTGATTGGTCGCAGAAGAAAGCGAAGGAGCTGGTCGATGAAGCATATAACGGAAAGGAGGAGAAAACAGAAAATCCCCCGCCACCGGAGGAGAAAAAAGAAGAGAATGTACGCTATGCCAACGACGCTCAAGCGAAGCGAATCTACGGGAAAGCCATGAACGCCGGCTTTACCAAGGAGACCTTCAAGGCCTTCCTCGAACGCCATAACTGCAAAGACGCCTGGCACATCCCTCTCTCGAAATACGATGATCTGTGTGAACTAGCGAGTGACGCCAAAGTCGCCGCACAGTTCGGAAAGGAATTCTGATGCACGAGCTGAAAATTATCAGAGAGAGGAGAGAAGGCTACGGGCCGCCCCAACGGTATCACAGTGCCGCAGACGTGTATCACGCCTTTCGGGAGCGGTTTGAGAAGCTGGACCGGGAAGAGTTTTTGGTGCTGCTCTTGGATGCCAAAAATACCATGCTCGACTTCAATGTGGTGTCGGTAGGGTCTCTCACGGCAAGCATCGTACATCCGAGGGAAGTGTTTAAACCCGCGCTCCTCGCGAACGCGGCGAGCATCATCTTGATGCACAACCACCCATCCGGAGACATCTACCCTTCCCAGGAAGACCTGACCATCACCAAGAGACTGCGGGAGACCGGAGAAGTCATGGGCATCCGAGTCCTCGACCACATCATCTTCGGCGAGAACAAGTATCTCTCGTTCGTGGATGACGGTTACTGGGGTGCGACATGAACAAAGCGCGGTTTCAAAGCTGGGATGAGGTGGCGATTTTTGTTCGCCTTCGATGGCGGGCAAAGGAATGGTTTTTCTGGAATGCCTACGAAAACGAAGGAGGAGAAGTCCTCCTGGTATGGGAAGACTGCCCAGAGGAGGCGCCATGGCGAAGATCTACACCGGAAAACGCGAGAACGACACAGTCATAGCCGTAGAGGTGATAATCCATCAGAGCGGGAACAAAGTGCGGAAGCGGAAACTCCGGCATATCCCTTTTCACTCGCCTACGAGGGGTGATCTCAACTGGGGATACGGCGGCAGTGGCCCAGCAGATCTGGCACTTGCCATTCTGGTTGACTACTTCCGAGAACGCGCCCCAAGCAAAGGCTACAAAGCTCTGGCCGAGTGCAACAACTGGATGGTGAAATCCCGCGCATGGAAGCTCCACCAAGACTTCAAATGGCGCTTCGTTGCCAAGTTTGAAGACGAGTGGGAACTCTACGACTCACAGATACAGGCGTGGTTACAGGAACAGGAGACACACGATGACACCTAAAGGCCACTGCCAAGTTTGCGGCGTCATAGCCTACTACCAATGCAAGACCTGCAAGAACGCGTTTTGCAGCAGACA
This sequence comes from Deltaproteobacteria bacterium, assembly GCA_016200595.1. GTDB lineage: Bacteria > Desulfobacterota > Binatia > Bin18 > Bin18 > JACQEL01. The sequence goes on along the minus strand of JACQEL010000397.1, from coordinate 5,836 downwards.
TCTTGCCCGCCACCAATGCGCGAGAAAGGAGGTGCAACGTGAAGACAACGGCAGCGCCCCTGCCGTGGATTTACCGCAGAGTCTCTAAACGCTTTGTCTGCTTCTATACCTACCTGGGCGAGATCGCCAAGACCGAATCCCTCCCCCCCAATCAGATTATGAGCAAGTTGATTACCTCTTATGAGGAGAAGCGGCTGGTTGCCAAGTGGATGGAGCACGCGGGCGCCGGAGACTTTTACCTTGCCACGCCGAAAAGCGTTGTCGTCTGCGTCAAAGGCAGGCGCACGAGAAAGGAGAAAGAAACATGAGCGGAACGTTAATCACCCACAGAGGGGCAGTGCGGATACCGAAAGAGGAATTGATGCAGATTCAGCCACCGGCTCCCACCGATACTTGGAAGCCGGTAGCTCATGGTGTTCTCGTGAACACCCTCACCGAGGTACTTTTTAACAGAGGCATTGTGGTGAAGAAAGAAGAGTACGCGATCCAACGAGATGGGAATCTCTTGTTCGGGGTGATGGATTTAGCGTGGGGCGGGACGATGGACTATTACGCAGCGCTTGGTCTCAGAACCTCGAACGATAAAACCCTTGCGATCCAGATTGCCATCGGCGCCCGGGTAATCATCTGTGACAACCTGTTGATGTCCGGTGAACTCATTGCTCTCAAGCGCAAGCACACCGCAGGCCTCGACTTGGTAGAAGAATTGAACGCCGGCGTGCGGAGATACGAGCTTGGTTACCAGCAGCTCGGCAAAGGGATCGAGCGCATGAAGCAGTGCAAGATTTCCCTAACGGAAGTGCGGGAGCTTATCTTTAATGTTTTTGCGCGGAAGATTCTCCCCATACGCTTGTTCTCTCATATTGCGGGCAACTACGCGAACAATGCAGACTGGCCGAAGCTCATCTCGCTGTGGGACGTACATAACGTCTTCACATTCATGCTTAAGAAGCTGAAACCATCCGTAGCCTTTGAAGCAAACGTGAGACTCGGCAAGTTCTTCGAGCTCGGAGAACCACGTCTTCCCCGTGGAGAACAGCTTGTTAACCCTACCGATGTTGGATACTCTCTCTCCCAAAGGGAGGAGGGATTCCAGGCAAGAGAAGTAGCTTAGGCGGATGGCGTCGAGCGTCAGGACTTTGATTAGGGAAAGGACAATTCTGCGAAATAGAATTTACCTTTCCCTTCTGAGGGTTGCATTCTGCACCCTCTTTTTTATTTTCACTTCCAGTTCTCACAGTAGTCCGACTTCCCTACCGCAGGAAATTGCCAGCCCCGGAAACATACACAGTCTTGGGGGGTTTCTCGCCGCGCGGAAGAATGGAGGCGTGATCCTGCATTCTCAAAATTCACTGACGTTATTTGCCAGGACTAACTTTCGCAACCAGCGGAAGCTGTTCGGTATTAGACGCGCGGACCGGCGCGCCCATATGTACCTCATCGGAAAAACCGGCACAGGGAAATCTACGCTACTGGAAACCTTACTCCGCCAGGATATGGCAGCCGGAGAGGGCCTAGCCCTACTCGACCCGCACGGAGATCTGGTGGAACGTATAGTAGTCGCAGTCCCTGAACACAGGAAGAACGATGTCTTTTATTTCAATGTGCCAGACAGAGGGCAACCCTTCGGCTTTAATCCCCTGGACAGCGTCCCTCCGGAGAAACGTGCTCTCGCCGCCTCCAGCCTGCTGGAAGCCTTCAAAAAGATCTGGGCGGATACCTGGGGACCGAGGCTGGAATATATCTTGAGAAATGCGCTCCTTGCCCTGCTCGACCAGCCACACAGCACCTTAGCTGACGTGCTCCGCTTGCTCGGCGACAAGGCTTACCGCAAAGAAGTCGCCTCCCACACCTACTATCCACAAGTGCGGGATTTCTGGCTGCGAGAATACGAGACCTATCCGGCGCGGTTTCGGATCGAGGCCATCTCTCCGATCCAAAATAAGGTGGGGGCGTTCCTAGCGAACCCCCTGCTCAACCGGATCATCACGCAGCCCAAAAGCACCTTCGATGTTCGGCGCATCATGGATGAAGGGAAAATTCTGTTGGTTAACTTGGCCAAGGGAAAAATTGGCGACGACACCGCGGCGCTGCTGGGGGCGATGCTCGTCTCAAAGATCGGGATGGCGGCACTCGGCCGAGCCGAGAAACCTGAGGAGGAACGGCGAGATTTTTATCTCTATCTCGATGAGTTCCAGACCTTCACCACCTTAAGTCTTGCCAACATGCTCTCTGAGTTACGCAAATACCATGTTGGACTCGTTCTCGCTCACCAATATCTCTCCCAAGTCGAGCCCGAAGTCCGCGACGCGGTCCTGGGTAACGTCGGGACCACGATTTCTTTTCGCCTGGGATCTGCTGATGCCGAGATTCTGGGAAAGGAATTTTACCCTGAGATCACAGCCCTAGACCTGGTGAACCTGCCGAATTATCAGATCTATCTCAAGCTCATGGTTAACGGCGTGGTATCGCGGCCGTTTAGTGCGGAGACTCTCTCTCATTTTTCTTCCTCCGCTTGAGGATCCTCCTCTAATCCAGATAAAGTAAAATGTCGCCAACTTCCCTTGGCTTAACCCGCTCAGCGACAAAGGACGCGCTATGCCGATGGAAAGGAACTATAGAATTTCAGGACACGAAACATTCCCCTGTCGTTACACGTGGCTGCCCAAAGCCGTGCGCGGCTTGTCCAAGAATCCACAGCTCTTCTTGGATGAGGATCAGGCGATGGTTGACTTGGGGGTCGGGAAAAATATGGTTCGTGCCATTCGCTACTGGGCGCAGGCCGCCGGCGTAGTAGAACCGTTGATAAAAGGGAAGACTCATCATTTATCTCTGTTTGGAGAGATACTGCTTGGTGAGGACGGCCTTGATCCGTTCCTGGAAGATATCCGCACGTTATGGCTCATTCATTGGAACCTCTCGACTGATATTGAAAATCCCTTGTTGGCTTGGGACTACCTGCTGAATCAATGGCACGAGCCAGAATTCGTGCCTGGCGCGGTCCTTAAGGCGCTTCACAAGGAGGCGAATCGATATAACGATAACCTTTCGCTTGTGACCGTGAAGCAACACTTCGATACCTTTTTGCACACCTACATTCCGACTCGCGGCCGCAAAAGAGAAGTACAAGAAGACAATCTCGACTGTCCGCTCGTTGAACTTGAACTCATCGTCGAGGTCGGTGAGCGGGAACTTGATCGTTTATCAGGTCAGCGAGAACCGATTTACGCCTTCCGTAAAGATGAGAAGCCAGATGTCTCTCTTGCACTTTTTGCTTATAGCCTGTACGACTTTTGGCAAAAGCGCCACAAAACGGAGGCAACACTTCCACTTCGGGAGGTTACCTATGGACATGGAAGTCCTGGCCAGGTTTTCAAATTGTCAGAGGATGAGGTCCGGACTCGGGTTGAAGCCTTACGGCAGCAAACAGAAGGGTTCATCACGTATACTGAGTCAGCGAGTCTGCAACAGCTTCAGAGGCACGGCGAACGGAACAGCATCGAATTACTGAAAGAGATCTACTCAGGGGAGGAGGGGCATGGCTGAGAAGAAGATTTCCGATCTGTTCCATATTAGAACTCGATTCCTGCGCTCTGTTCATCTTGAGCGGGACTTTCAGGATCCTAGTACACTTTCGAACTACATTGTCACCGACTTTGTACGCTCCTGCATAGAGCGAATGGCGCGTGGCTTGAAGCCGCGATCTGGACAAAGGGCGTGGCGCCTCACGGGTGATTACGGGTCAGGAAAGTCCAGCTTTGCATTGCTCCTCGCCCATTGGTTCGCCGGCCAGGAATCAAAATTCCTTCCTCAGATTCGCAGCGCGGTGAACAGCCGACAGCTTGGAGTATCGCGCCCGCATTTCTTGCCGGTGTTGGTCACCTGCTCACGTCAGGCCCTAGGCACCTCTATACTGAAATCGCTGCACTGGGCTTTGAGCCACCTGTATGGGCGCGGTACAAAATCAAAACTCGTGCTCGAAGTGCAGCGCCTGCTCGACGCCGAAGCAGTACCTACTGATGACCAAATCTGCCAACTCATCTGCAAAGTCAATACATGCATCATTGCAGATGCGAAAAGCACGGGTCTGCTGCTCATTCTCGATGAACTGGGAAAGTTCCTAGAGTTTGCTGCGCTCTATCCTCAGCGGCAGGATATCTTCCTTTTGCAGCTTTTGGCTGAGGCGGCAGCCCGTAGTGGTGATGAGCCTTTCTTTATGGTCTGCCTTCTCCACCAAGGATTCAATGCGTATACGGATCACCTGAATCAGTCGGCACAGCGTGAGTGGGAAAAAGTTGCTGGACGGTTTGAAGAAGTTGTTTTCAACCAACCAGTCGAGCAAGTTGCCATAGTGGTTGCATCGGCTCTCAATGTCAGTACCCAGGACATTCCACGTGTAAAGACTATCGAGTTGAAGCAGGCAATGGAGATGACCCTCGCCCTCGGGTGGTTTGGGTCTGCACAGCGGAAAATCCTCTTGGAGTCGGCCGCGTGCCTTTACCCGCTGCATCCCACCGTTCTACCAGTGTTGATTCGCACTTTCCGGCGCTTTGGCCAAAATGAGCGGTCTCTTTTCAGCTTTCTACTATCCAACGAGCCATTTGGTTTGCAAGCCTTCTCTGGGCGGAGCACCCGCACGGAGGACATGTATCGATTGCACGATTTTTATGACTATGTGCGAACGAACTTTGGTCATCGCCTCGCCTCACAGAGTTATCGTAACCACTGGAATTTGATTGATGCCATAGTGGAAAGTTTTACCACGGAAGACGAACTCGAACTTAACATAATCAAAACTGTGGGCATCCTTAATTTGTTATTAAACGATGGCGATTTATTGCCGACCGAGGAAGCCCTTATCTGCGCCGTCGCTGGTGTGGACCATACTACGCAAAAGCGCGTACGTGTGACGCTGGAAAAACTGCGTCAGGGCAAACGCATCCTGTATGATCGAGGCCGAGCACGCGGGCTCTGCGTGTGGCCGCACACTTCAGTCGATCTTGAAGAAGCCTACGCCGATGCCTGTCGTGCGATCAATGCGTCACAGCGGACAGCCACATTCATCATGGATTCTCTCGAAACGCGACCAGTGGTTGCCCGACGACATTACATCGAAACAGGTAATCTCCGTTACTGTGAGGTGAAGTATTGCTCCGTAATAGAGTTACTGGAATTCGTTGACAACCAGACAACTGACGCCGACGGCTTAATTATTATCCCTCTGTGCGAAACCCTCGCAGAACGTGAAGAAGCCTTGAAGATTGTGAAGCGGACGGAACTTAAAGCGCAACCGAGCTTGCTCATAGCAGTTCCTCAACCACTCGACAGCCTAGCGAGTTTTGTGCAAGAGGTGCAGCGTTGGGAGTGGGTTGCTAAGAATGTCTTTGAATTGCAAGGAGATAAATATGCCCGCGAGGAAGTTTCTAGGCAAAGGGCGATCACTCGATCTCAACTAGAGAAAAGACTTCAAAGCTTTATTGGCTGGAACCAACTTAACGGTCCAATGATGCTCGCATGGTTTCATAAGGGCCGTCCACTTACAGTTACTAACGGTCGGCAGCTCCTTGAAGCATTATCTCGCATTTTTGAGAGTCTTTAGCACCATTGCATGGAGTTTACCCCGGTTTGGCCCTTTCACGATGGAGCGTTTTCAGGGTGTCCGTTCGGCCGTCCTTCTGTAAATCACGGAGCATGGCCAAGGCGATGCGGTGGCGGATGTGCTCCTGAGTGCGCACGCGATACACCGTCTTCTGCATTTTGCGGTGGCGCCGGTTCCCTCGTTCCACGGCGTTGGAGGTGGAAGGGAGCAGTTTGTCAGCGAGAAAGGTCAGCGCCT
>JACQEL010000396.1 GCA_016200595.1 Deltaproteobacteria bacterium | reverse complement strand
GTGTACCAATCTCTTGCCTCCTGGTTTAGTCGCACGAAATTCACCTCAATTCTTGACGTTTGACTCAATGAACCCGACGAACGCTATAGACGCTATGGACTCAATTTAAGTTATGGTTCCCATCAGTTACCACTTAATCTTGAGCGGCATCCTTTTCACCATCGGTGTGATGGGCGTACTGTTGCGACGCAATACCATCATCATCTTCATGGCCGTCGAACTGATGTTGAATGCGGTGAACCTCTCTTTCGTCGCATTTGCTCGTCAGCTGGGCTCGATGGATGGACAGTTGATTGTCTTTTTTGTTATGTCCGTGGCTGCGGCTGAGGCGGCGGTCGGCCTGGCAATTATTTTGTCAGTCTTTCGCAACCGTGAGACCGTTAATGCTGACGAACTCAATTTGATGCGCTGGTAAACATGGAACACGCCCACGCCACACTACCGACGGTCGTGCACACGGTTTCCTATCTTCGTTTCATCGTTCTCTTTCCCCTGCTTGGCGTTCTGTTCAATATTTTTCTCGGTCAGCGCTTGGGCCGGAGAGCGGTGAACTACGTCGCTCCGGGGATGGTGCTCCTTTCCTTTCTCCTTGCGTTCGTCGCTTTTTTACGCCTCCCCGCTGACGGTATCTTAGTTGATGTTGTCTGGCCCTGGATCACCTCGGGTTCGTTTCAGGTAGACTTTGCCCTACGGCTCGATCCCTTGTCTGCCACGATGGTTCTAGTCGTTACCGGGGTTGGCTTTCTCATTCACGTGTACTCCGCCGGCTACATGGCGCACGACGAGGATGTGGCTCGCTACTTCGCCTATCTCAACTTATTCACCACGGCGATGTTGTTGTTGGTCCTGGGAGCAAATCTCCTGCTGCTGTTCGTCGGCTGGGAAGGTGTGGGATTGTGCTCATACTTACTCATTGGTTTCTGGTACACCGACGACGAGAAGGCCAGTGCCGGCAAGAAAGCCTTTATTGTGAACCGTATCGGTGATGCGGGGTTTCTCTTAGGCTTGTTCCTCTTGTTCTGGAGCCTAGGAGAGAAAGGTGTCTGGACGCTCTCGTTCAGTGAAATCCAAGCCCATGCCTCGGCACTCTCGGTCAATACGGTAACCGCTATTTGCCTGCTGCTGTTTGTTGGCGCTACCGGGAAGTCTGCACAAATCCCGCTGTACGTCTGGCTGCCCGATGCCATGGCTGGACCGACGCCAGTGAGCGCCCTGATTCACGCCGCCACTATGGTGACGGCCGGCGTCTATCTCATCGCTCGGCTGCACTTTCTGTATTCGCTGTCGGCCACCGCGTTAGCGGTAGTGGCAATTGTCGGTACGGCTACCGCTTTGTTCGCTGCTAGCATCGCTTTGGTCCAGACCGACATTAAAAAAGTGCTGGCTTACTCGACGGTGAGCCAACTTGGTTACATGTTTCTCGGTCTTGGTGTGGGGGCGTACTCTGCAGGTGTCTTTCATCTCATGACCCACGCCTTCTTTAAGGCACTGTTATTCCTCGGTGCGGGCAGCGTGATCCACGGCATGAGTGACGAGCAAGACATCCGTAAAATGGGTGGGCTCAAAGACAAGATGCCCATTACGTGGGGCACTTTTCTCGTTGCCTGTTTAGCCATTGCCGGATTCCCCGGTTTTTCTGGTTTCTTTAGCAAAGACTTGATCCTGGAAGAGGCGTTCGTCAGCGAGCACGGGTCATGGTTGTTGTGGTTGGCCGGCACGATTGGCGCGGGAATGACGGCCTTTTATATGTTTCGGCTGTTGTTCGTGACATTCTATGGGAAGACACGGGCAAGTCACGATGTCGCGCATCACATTCACGAGTCGCCGGTGTCGATGACCTGTCCACTGGTCGTGTTAGCGGTGCTTGCCTTCGTTGGTGGCTATTTTAGCTTGTTACGCTTCCTGAGCCCGATCTTTGGCGAACCCCATGAAGCGCCTGTGCCCTTTTTCATTAAGCAGCTGCCAACGTTGGCAGGTTTGAGTGGTATTGGCCTGGCCTATCAAATGTACGTGCGCGACCCAGGTATGGCTGAGCGCCTCGCGCAGCAGTTCTCTGGCTTGCATCAACTCTTGGCGAATAAGTACTACGTGGATGAGATCTACGACGCGATTATCGTGCAACCGGTCGTGGCCGCGTCCAACTGGCTCTGGCAGGTGTGGGACACCCTGGTTATTGATGGCACGGTGAACGGGACCGCGCATACCATGGAAGCCAACGGATTGCTGCTGCGGTTGTGGCAAACCGGGAACGTCCAGAACTATGCGCTCTCTTTCTTGGTCGGCGCTATAGTGATTCTCGGGTATTACATATGGTAAGCGCCATCGTTTTTACCCCTTTGTTTGCCGCGCTCATCTTGCTCATGCTCCCGCCAGAGGATGAAGAGGGAGCGCGCCGGCTCGCCTTCGGCGCCTCACTGTTGACGTTCGTGATCTCCCTTGGTTTGTTGGCGAAATTTGAGAGCGGCACGGCAGATTTTCAGTTCGTCGAACGTTTCGCCTGGATCACCGACTTTGGCATTCAGTACCATGTCGGCGTCGATGGCATTAGTCTGTTTCTGGTGCTGCTCACCACCTTTTTGATGCCGTTAGTGCTGCTGGCCTCCTGGGACGACGTACACAAACATGTCAAGGAATACCTCTTCTTCTTCCTCCTGCTAGAAACCGGCATGGTGGGCACCTTCGTCGCTCTCGATATGTTCCTGTTTTACGTCTTCTGGGAAGTGATGCTGATTCCTATGTACTTCCTGATCGGTGTATGGGGCGGACCACGGCGTATTTATGCGGCGATCAAGTTCTTGCTCTACACCATGGTAGGTAGCTTACTGATGCTGGTAGCGATTCTCTACCTCGCGTATCAGTACAATGCGCAGCATCAGACTGTGACGTTCGATCTCTTGCGACTGTACGATCTGAAGCTCTCGCTGATTGAGCAGAAGTGGTTGTTTGCCGCGTTCGCGCTCTCGTTTGCCATTAAGGTTCCGCTCTTTCCTTTTCATACCTGGCTGCCTGATGCGCATGTCGAAGCACCGACCGGTGGATCGGTGATCCTGGCTGGCGTGCTGCTGAAAATGGGAACCTACGGTTTCGTGCGGTTCGCGATCCCATTGTTTCCTGAGGCCGCACACGCCGCGGTGCCGATCATTATGGCGCTGGCAGTGATTGGCATTGTGTATGGGGCGTTAGTGGCAATGGTGCAACCGGACCTCAAGAAGCTCGTCGCTTATTCGTCGGTCAGCCACTTAGGGTTTGTCGTGCTTGGTCTGTTTGCTTTTAATGTTCAGGGAGTCGAAGGCGCGGTCTATCAGATGCTCAATCATGGCTTGTCTACCGGCGCGCTGTTCTTGCTCGTGGGGGTGATCTACGAGCGCCGCCACACCCGCCTGATTAGCGAGTATGGTGGATTGTGGAAACAGGTGCCGCTCTACGCCTCGATTTTCATGGTGGTAATGTTGTCGTCTATTGGCCTCCCTGGGCTGAACGGTTTTGTTGGTGAGTTTTTAATCTTGCTCGGCACCTTTAGAGCGAATCCTTTGGCTGCCATATTGGCCGTTTCGGGTGTAGTGTTGGGCGCTGTCTATATGCTGTGGATGTATCAGCGGGTGATCTTCGGTCCGATTACCAACGAAGAGAACGCCAAACTGGTTGACCTCTCCCGGCGGGAAGTGATGATCTTCGTGCCGCTCCTAGCCATGATGCTGTTCATGGGGCTCTATCCGCGGCCGCTGCTGACGCGCATGGAGAAATCGGTCGAGGCAACGTTAGCAAGGGTTAATGTGCTTCGACAGGCCAGTCCTGAGCAAAGTCGAAGGGCTCAGCACGAACAGTTACCTAACAGCATAGGGGCGACGCATGCGTCGCCCCTACAAACTGCTCCCAAGCTGATAGCTGAACGCTGACGGCTGAATGCTTTCCTTATGATTACACTGCCTCCAGTAAACTGGCTCTCGTTGCTTCCCTCGCTGATCCTGACGGTCGCGGGGATACTCGTGCTCTTCTGGGACTTATGGATGAAAGAGGAAGAGCGTCCACTCTTGGCGTGGTTAGGACTGACCGGTTTGGTGTTGACCGGAGTGGTCTCGTTTGGTCTGCTTGGCCGCAATGAAAGCGCCTTCAATGGCATGTTGGCCTTGGACTCCTATGCGCTGTTCTTCAATCTGATTTTTTGTCTCGCGGCGGGAATGACGGTGCTGATGTCGATAGACTATCTAGAGACTACGGATATCCGTCCGGGCGAGTATTATGCCCTGATCCTGTTTGCCACGGTGGGCATGGTCTTGATGGCGGCGGCGACCGATCTGATTGTGATCTTCCTCGGCTTAGAAACCATGTCGATGGCAGTCTACGTGCTCGCCGGCATCTGGCGGCAACGGTTGCAATCCAACGAAGCCGCGCTCAAGTATTTTCTGCTCGGGGCTTTTGCCAGCGGCTTTTTCCTCTATGGTGTGGCGCTGGTGTATGGCGCGACTGGCAGTGTGCAACTCGGCAAAGTGGCCGCCTACGTGAGCGAGTACGGCTCCTCACCGCTCCTCTTAATTGGAGTTGCCTTATTGATCGTCGGCTTCGGGTTTAAGGTCGCCGCCGCGCCGTTTCACGTATGGGCACCGGATGTGTACGAAGGGGCACCTACCACAGTGACCGCGTTTATGGCAGTCGGCGTCAAAGCCGCGGCTTTCGCTGCCTTTGCCCGAGTCTTTCTGCATACTCTGGGGCCGATTCACGCGCAGTGGCAAGGAATCCTGTGGATTCTCGCCGCGCTGACTATGACCGTAGGTAACGTCACTGCTTTGGTGCAGACCAATATCAAGCGCATGCTGGCGTATTCGAGCATCGCGCATGCCGGGTATTTACTGGTAGCGATGGTGGCCGGGCAGGACTTAGGCGGCGCGGCGCTGATGTATTATCTCGTCGCCTATGGACTGATGAACCTGGGGGCATTCGCCGTAGTTCTTGCGGTAGGCCGTAAGGGCGAGCCCAACGAGGAATTCAGCGACTATGCTGGGTTGGGCTTCCGTTATCCTGCACTTGGCATGGCGATGACCTTGTTTATGTTATCGCTCACCGGTGTTCCGCCGCTGGTCGGTTTCATCGGAAAGTTTTACATCTTCAGTGCGGCGGTGAAAGCGGGCTATGTCTGGCTGGCAGTGATTGGCGTATTAAACAGCGCGGTCTCGGCGTACTACTACATCCGTGTGGTAGTAAACATGTACATGTATGAGGGCGAGAAAGTCCCTGAGTTCCTCTCTGCGCGTCCGGCTTTGGCTACGGCCATTATCCTGGCGGCCGTCGGGACGGTATTGATGGGAGTCTTTCCTTCGGCCTCGATTGCGTTGGCCCGAGCGTCGTTTTTGTCGCTGGGGTAGGAGCTGCATTTGTTTTCTCAGGTCGGCTACTTCGTGCTGCCCTGATGTGCGGCAAACCCAGCGTTTCACCTCCTTCAAGCCAACCAGAGATTACGGCTAGCCTCTGCGGCCTCAGTTCTTCTTCCTCCCCTATTTCCATCTGAGCACGGTTTGTTCACAGCATTCTTGGTTGTGTGCCGTTGGGCGAATAAGTGCAACAGGTTGATATTTGAGACTTAAGTGCTATAGCTCATGTGCCTGGGAGGGCCGAGCGACCCTAGCAAACACCGAGATTTGGGGAGGACACTTGAGCGAGCGGAGGCCTATAGAGGTCGCTGTCATTGGTGGCGGGTGTGGAGCTATCACTGCTGCCTTTGAGCTGACGAGACCTGAACACAGAGGGAAGTATCATGTCACCGTCTACCAACTCGGCTGGCGGCTGGGTGGGAAGGGTGCTTCCGGACGCGGGCCGGCGGATCGTATCGAAGAGCACGGATTCCACGTTTGGTTAGGCTTCTATGAAAACGCCTTTCGCTTGTTGCGAGAGTGCTATACGGAACTCAAGCGTGATCCACGGAAGTGCCGATTCGCGGACTGGCGAGACGCCTTTGCTCCCGAGCCCTTCATTGGAGTAGCAGACCGTGCTCGCAGTGGGGCATGGCTAAATTGGCTGGCGTACTTTCCCCCGACCGATGGCGCGCCAGGGGATCCTCTCACTCACCATAATCCCTTCACTGTCACGAGTTACTTGATTCGTACCGTCACTTTACTGCGAACATTGTTGATCGCTGTTCAGACCCGCGAGCATTCAGTAGTTGGGGAGCGGAGAGCGCAAGAAGGTAATAGCGCGTCATCTCAATACTCAAAAGGCAAACAAACGGAGAGATTCTCCTCGGAGGACGTTCTTGCTGGCATCACCCGATTCTTGCAATACGGCATGCTGGTGACCACAGTGAGCCTCATTGAAGCGACGGGATTGTTAGAGATAGTCTTCCGATCCCTATCTCGTTATTCGGCTGCTAACATCGTGCGTTTGCTTGAGGCCATAGCCTTGAACACCCGCCGTCAACTTGAGGTCCTTATTGACAAGGATGATGAACTACGCCGCCTGTGGGAAGTGATTGACCTCACGCTCGCTATCTTGCTGGGAATAGTCCGCTTCGATCTCGTCAATGAGCCAAGAGGCTTTGACGCCATCAACGGTTATGAGTGTCGAGAGTGGTTGAAACTCAATGGGGCGTCAGAGCGGTCGCTCAACTCCGCTTTGCTACGTGGCCTCTACGATCTCGCACTCGCCTATGAGGATGGGGACTTCCAGCGGCCACGCTTAGCAGCTGGACAGGCGATACGAGGGGCGTTCCGCATGTTTTTTACCTATCGCGGAGCACTGTTCTGGAAGATGCACGCTGGGATGGGGGACGTGGTCTTTGCCCCGTTCTATGAAGTTCTGCAGAGGCGAGGAGCGAGCTTCAAATTCTTTCATCGCCTCGAAAACGTCCGACTCGTAAACTCAGCCAAGCTTGCTCCAGGAGAACATCCCTACGTCGAAGCCCTTGAATTTAACGTCCAGGCAGAGGTCAAAGATGGCTGCGAGTACCAACCACTTGTGAATATTCGCGGTCTTCCTTGTTGGTCCTCACAACCGGATTATGGTCAGCTTGTCGACGGTGAGCGCTTCCAGCAAGACTGGAGGGACTTTGAATCCTTCTGGGACCGAAGCAAGGTGAGGACAAAGGTACTGCGTGTTGTTGAGGATTTTGATTTTGTTGTTCTGGGAGTCGGGATTGGCGCCATTCCGTACGTCGGTCGGGAAATTGTTGCACGTGATCCACGCTGGCGGGCGATGGTAAAGCAGGTGAAGACGGTCGCGACTCAAGCATTCCAAATTTGGCTGCGCGAAGATATGACGACCCTTGGCTGGCCACACCCTCCGACCAGCATCTCTGCCTTCGTTCAGCCATTTGACACCTGGGCGGATATGAGCCATCTCATTCCTGAGGAGAGTTGGCCAATGAGACCTCGTGCCATTGCCTATTTCTGTAGCCCTTTACCAGACCCGCCAAGAGCGGCAGAGACCTTCACCGCTGACTATCCTGCACAACGCCGTGAAGAGGTGCGGCACAATGCGCTTCGCTTCTTGAATCGTGAAGTTCGGCACCTCTGGCCGAATGCAGTGAGGGTTCCGGGCGAGTTCCGCTGGGACGTCTTAATCGATCCGACACAGAAGGACCTGCTCGGTGCCACACCTTTACCGGATGAGTCCAGGTTCGCTTCCCAGTTCTGGACGGCGAATGTGAATCCCTCTGATCGTTACGTCCTAGCCTTGCCCGGCAGTCTGGAGTACCGCATCTCACCACTTGATAACCCGTACGATAATCTCACCATTGCTGGAGACTGGACAGATTGCGGGTTTAATGAAGGCTGTGTCGAGGCTGCGGTGATGTCGGGAAGACTTGCCGCCTATGCAATCTCACACTCGCCACCACTGGAGGACATCATCGGCTACGATCACCCGTAGTTAAGCTGTAGGAAAGGCCGCCTCTTAAGGAAGGAGGAACGTGGCATGAGTGACCATCAACGTCTTCGCCGAGAAGAGCCTGCGAGAAACGGACCCGTGCGGAACTGGTCTACTCTTTATCGTGACGCGAAGTCAGGGGAAGCCCACGACTCATCTGCCAGTCCGCAGGCAACGGATGAAGCGCAATCAGACCATTCGTTGAACGATGTGGTATCGCACGGCGTTAAGCTTGGCTACCAAGTGGTTGAAGAGCATATTCGTCAAGGACAGCGGGTGGCGGAGCAGATTAACAACCGCTCGTATAATCCAGAGAATATAGGGAAGGACGTCCGAGAACTCGTCGAACGCATGGTCCACTATTACACGGATTTAGGGTCCTTGTGGGGCGACCTGGCCAATTCGCTGCTCGCCGATCCGGACTTGCTGAGAAATCTCTTTCGAGGACAAGCTCAAGCCGAACAGCCCGCCACTCGTGCAGCCGCCACTGCAGCGTCCCCCACAGCAACCCTTGCGGTATCGATTGAGGTCATCTCTCCCCGTCCTACACAAGTGACCTTGGATCTACAGCCTCGATCCGAAGGACTTCCCTTGACGACGTATGGGCTGCATGCGGGAGACGCACAGAAACCGTCACTGACTGACATCACGTTTGAGTCTGGCCTTGATACCGGCCGTCTTCTGCTTCGCATTCGTGTTCCCGAAGGACAGCCACCGGACGTTTATACGGGAGTGGTTGTTGACAAGGGGACCAATCTGCCAAGAGGGACTCTCAGTGTGCGACTAGTAGATGAGTAAGTAGGTTTGAGCGAAGCGAATCCGACTCTGGATTTCTATTCAAGATGAGCAGCAATAAGTAGCAGGTGCGCATGACTACCTCCCTCACGCCAAAACTCGTTTCCGAAACGCTCCAAGAATACGGTGCCCTCACCCGCACAGCCCTGAAGGACTATCTCCCGTCCAGAGAGCCTCACCGCTACCTGTACGACCTCCTCGGTGACTATCCACAACGCGGGGGCAAAATGATGCGCCCGAGCCTGTGTATCGCGACGGCGCGGGCGTTCGGAGCGCGGGTCGAGGACGCGCTACAGACAGCGGTGGCGATCGAATTGTTGCACAATGCGTTACTCATTCACGACGATATCGAAGATGGCAGCGAAGAGCGTCGGGGACGTCCGACCTTACATGTGCTGCATGGCATTCCGCTCGCGCTCAACGCTGGTGACACGCTGACACTGATGAGCTTGCGGCCTTTAATTGAAAACATCAAGACAATTGGTCCCCGCTTGGCTGGGCGGATTCTGGAAGAAACAGAGTGCATGGCGCGCGAGTCGGCTGAAGGGCAAGCGATGGAACTTGGCTGGCGGCAGGAAAACACGACCGAACTCGACGACACAGACTACTTCAAGATGGTTCTCAAAAAAA
Source organism: Deltaproteobacteria bacterium (assembly GCA_016200595.1). Lineage (GTDB taxonomy): Bacteria > Desulfobacterota > Binatia > Bin18 > Bin18 > JACQEL01. The sequence continues at coordinate 2,411 of JACQEL010000396.1, read as the reverse complement.
CCTGCTGGCTAGCCACGATTTACCCAAGCCGAGTCGGGGCGTTGATCGGGACGCGTGACAGCATTGATCTGGAGCCCTTTATCCGTTTTGGCTTCTTTCTCGGCACGGCGTTCCAAATTCAGGACGATGTGCTCAACCTCATGGCCGACCACCGTTATGGCAAGGAACTCAATGGGGACCTCTGGGAAGGCAAGCGAACACTGATGCTGATTCGCCTCTTACGGGAAAGCACGCCAGACGAGCGCCATCAGGTTGCCGCCATGCTCCAACTATTGCGTGAGGAACGAACTGCCGTACAAGTCTCCTGGATGCGGGAATTGATGGATAAATACGGTTGTCTGGACTACGCCCGCCAGATTGCCCATGGCCTCGCTGGCGCCGCGCTGCATGAATATTCTCTTTTGTTTGCCCGCTTGCCGGACTCCAGAGACAAACAATTCATTGAGGGATTGGTGGTCTGGGTGTTTGAGCAGACGTAAAGAACTGAAAGGCCATGTCGTTTACGAGCGGCCGCGGTTGCTATTTACCCATTAACCTCACGGAATCAAAAGGGGGAAGAAACCATGTATAACCAGCAGAAGTTCAGTCAGATCTACCAGCAATGGCCTCTGCTCGTTGAGGAACGTGTCAGTAGACAATTTAACCCGCTGCCACCATTTATCTTCCACGGAGTTACGGCTCGTGTTTTTCCCCTTCAGGCGGACATGGGAGCCTTGAGTGACTTCTGCGACGATTATCTGAACATTGTGCCATCACAAATTGCCCAGTTTCGCCCGGCGGCGCCGTTCGTCTATCTTTCAGTACTTCACTACGAGGAAATGAGCTCCCAACCGGAGCCCCAAAAAGATCAACCCCTAGTCGCAGTCTCACCGGAGCAGGCGAGTGCGTGGGTTTCTCAATACGAAGTCGTATTTATCGTGCCGCTGGAACGGTATGGCAAAGAAGGCAACACCCCGGTCTTCAAGAATTGGGCTTTTGCCGGCCCTTTTATTTTTGTCAGCGACGCGATCTCGGTGACCTTGGGTCGAGAAGTGTACGGCTGGCAAAAACTGGCGGCACGGATTGAGCCTGACTTTGATAACTGGATGGTACACCCTCGGAATCGCTCACACCTGCTCACCGTTAGCACTTCCGATGTTCCGTTGGTGTCTGCACTAGAAAAAAAAGAGAATCTCCATCAACTCTTAAAAATCGAGGTCGAGCAGCCACCGAGCTTCTCGCAACTCCGTCCTGACCGCAACCCATTTGCCCTACTTCTTGATGCGCCGCGGACGGTCCTGGAGGGCATGGGCACGATGGTTGATTGGCTTGAGGTCTTCACCGGTTTGCCAATGTGGGGCTCTCCTGGCATAGCCAAGAACCAAGAACGACGAAATCAACAACAACAAGTGAGAAAGGTAGCCGAGGGTCTGAAGAATCTTGGGTTCACCTGGTCTCAGCTTCTGCGTGACCAAGTCCTCAGCGCGCTGTTTCCGGACTTCTCTTCTTATGAGGAACTCCGAGATATTTTTCAGAAAGTAAGCGGGAAAAGCACTGCAGGAGAGGAACAACGTGCCCCACTCTTCCTGGATCAATTCACGCTGAAGCAGTTCTATAACGCCAATAATGCTCAGAATGCTTGCTACCAGGCGCTTGTTCAATCGAGGATTGAGATCCTTAAGCAGCACAACGGTGGGCTGCTCGGCGATATGAATTATTTACTTAATGACCCAAGCGGCGGATTCCGCATTTCTCTCTATCGTCAACCCGATCGTCAACACGTAGGGGAAAAAATTATCAAGGCTTTGGGTCTTAAAGAGGCAGAAGGATCGGACGAGGAGATAGCGGTATTAAAGCCCTTCTATCCTTTCTGGACGCAGGTGGACCTGCGCTATGGAGAGGGCAGGACCCTTTGCTGGCGTACGGCAGAAGGAGGGGAGGAGACCTGGCATAACAAAGACGCGCTATCTGAAGCCCCAGGAGATGATCCCAGGCCTGCGTCCTCAGGGGCGGGCGCCAAGCGTATAACCTCAAAGCCGTCAGATCCCCTAAACTACGTCACCATTGGTGGGGTCCTTCAGCTGCCTGAATCATCACCCCGTTCCCAAAAGGACGCGGCTATCTACCCGCAGAACAAAAAACCTCTATCACTCACGATAAGAGTGTATCCGTTGGCAGTCGTTAAGAGCGAGCAGGAAGATGTGGCGCGTAGGGTAAGAGAGTTCGTAGGAAGACTTCGTATGGGGCGGTTGTTCGACGATCTTCCGGAGGTGAGCTTTCAGCCGGTATGGCCGTATGTGTACCTGATCATCATGAATCAGGCTGATGACGACGCTGGGGCGAGCAGAGAGACTCCCTGGGAAGTCGCGTTTGCTGTCCCGGTTATCTGGAGGGATGGGCTAGAGTCGGCGTTGGCTCTTTTTTCTCCCTTT
>JACQEL010000395.1 GCA_016200595.1 Deltaproteobacteria bacterium | reverse complement strand
GTGATTCATCGCAAGGTCACCAACGGCTTTCGCTCGGAATGGGGCGCACATGCGTATGCGGCGTTGGCCACTGTCATTGAAACTGCCAAGCTTCATCAGCACAACGTCTTCGACACTCTGGTTAGCCTCATGGGGCCGCCGCTTCTCCCGTTCCTCGCCCCTCAGAATCCGTGAGTAATTACAAGGAATCCTGCTTTGACATGGGCTTCACGGAGTTCTCGGTTGTGTGCTCTACTCGTGCTGCTCGGCCTTCTCCGTGCGCCGTTGCACCTCTTGTAGTTCTGGCTTTGCTGCTAGCTCCTCGCGCCCGTATTCTCTCCTTCACACTCCGTCTTACTTTGCTTAACCACGCCTTTTCCGTTATATAGTCCCTTCACGCGAGCGCAGTGGTGGTGGCATCTTAAGGGAAGAGAGGTGTGTCATGCCTGACGGGGCCTTAAGCGATCTGAAGATTATCGAGCTGTCAGAGATGGTCGCCGGACCGTTCTGCACCAAAGTGATGGCTGACCTCGGAGCCGAGGTGATCAAGATTGAGAGTCCCCGGAATGGCGACCCTGCCCGGCAACGCGGTCCTTTTCCGCACGCTCAACCACATCCGGAGAGAAGCGCGCTTTTTCTCTATCTCAACACCAACAAGCGCGGGGTCACTTTGGACGTGCATAAGCCCGAAGGCGCACGCGTGTTCCGCGATTTGCTAAAAGATGCGGACATTCTGGTAGAAACCTGGAAACCTGGCACCTTAGCCGCGTTAGGCTTAGGCTACGAGAATCTCAAGAGTTTGAACCCCCGTCTCATCGTGGCTTCGCTTACACCTTTTGGTCAGGCTGGACCGTACAAAGATTATAAAGCCTACGACCTCAACTGTTACCAGTTCAGTGTCCTCGGCTATGAAACCCCTTTCAACCAGGTGACCGATCCAGCTACCCAGCCACCGCTCAAGGCTGCAGGAGAGCAAGCGGACTTCTTAGCCGGCTGGACGACGGCTACGGCGATTATGTGTGCCGTACATTGGCGTCATTTGACCGGTGAAGGACAACATCTTGACATGGCCGAGATCGAGACTGCCGCCAATATGATTCGCCCTAATTATCCGGTTTACTATGGTGAACGACCGGATGGGCCAAACCGCACGCGCTTGTCGAAACGTCAAGAATGGGGATTGCCCTGGGTATGGCCATGCCGGGACGGGTATGTGGCGATTCTGGCTATTACCGATAAACACTGGGCGGCACTCAAGGCTCTGCTGGGCCAACCCGAGTGGATGGATGATGAACTGTTTAACAGTCCGATGGGTCGGTTCATGCACGCGGATGTGATCAAATCGCTCTTAGAGACTTGGCTAGCGGAGCATGATCGCGACGAAGTCTACCGGAACGGTCAGGCACTCCATCTGCCGATTTTTCCTGTGCAAAGTCTCACTGAGGTCATGGCCACGCGCCACTTCCGTGAGCGTGAGTTCTTTATCCCCCAAGAGATTCCCACTGCCGGGCCTGTGCTCCTCCCCGGACCACCCTTCAAAATGTCGCTTACTCCGTGGAGCTTACGCCGCCCGGCGCCCCGCCTGGGCCAACATAATGCTGAGGTGTATAGCGGCCTGGGGGTCGGGCTCGGAGAACTCGCGCGGTTGCAGGAACAAGGGGTGATTTGAAGAGGCTGTTAGCTTTTAGCTCTTAGCTTTTAGCCAGAGCTAAAAAGTCTGGAGTGAAGAGACTCTCGCTCCCTTTGAGCTAATAGCTAACAGCTAAGAGCTAAGAGCTGCAAAAAGGAGGTTCCCATGACTCGGCTTCCACTTGAAGGTATTCGCGTTGCTGACTTTGGCTGGATTCTGGCTGTTCCACACGCCACTGCGTGGCTGGGAGTCATGGGAGCAGAGGTAATCAAGATCGAATCGATGCAACGGCTTGATCTGATTCGGCTCCTCAGTCAACTGCCTGATCGGCCGTTCGACCTCGATGGCTCGATGTACTTCAATTCCCTCAACTTTGGCAAGAAAAGTGTGACTTTGAATCTGGGTCATCCCCAAGGAGTGGCGCTCGCCAAGGAGATCATCCGCCACAGCGATATTGTGACCGAGAACTTTACCGTGGGCAATATGAAGAAGTGGGGCCTCAGTTACGACGAGCTGTGCCAGATCAAGCCCGATCTCATTATGCTGTCGGGTACGCCTTTGGGGCAGTTTGGCTCTGAGAGCCAGTGTGTGGGCTGGGGACCGCATACCCAGGCCTATGCCGGTATGTGCCATCTCACTGGGTATCCTAATGGCGCACCCAGTGGACTGGGTGGGACCTGGCCGGACTTCATGATCGGTGTGGTTATGGCTTATGCCGTGCTGAGCGCGCTGCATTATCGTCGGCGCACCGGCAAAGGTCAATATATCGACCTGGCGATGGCGGAGGTGGTGATGTCGATGTTGCCCGAAGGTTTTGCCGACTACAATATGAACGGGCATGACCGTAACCGCCGGGGAAACCGGGATGACCTGATGGTGCCGCATAATGTTTATCGCTGTGCTGGCAACGATCAGTGGGCGGCAATCGCGGTGAATAACGAAGACGAGTGGCGTGCCTTGTGCCAAACTCTCGAACATGCGGAGTGGCTGGTTGATTCTCGCTTCAAAGATCAACCCAGTCGGAAGGCACACGAAGAAATTCTCGACGCCCTTGTTGAAAGCTGGACCCTGCAACGCTCGCCGACTGAAGTCATGTACTCCCTACAAGCGGTTGGCATGGCAGCGACGCCGGTACTCAATACCGAAGGACTATGCACGGACCCCCAGTTTCAGCAGCGGAACTACACCGTCGCCATTGACCATCCCGTCACCGGCGCGATTCCGGCCGCCGGGATTCCCGGTCTTTACAGCGCCCTCCCTAAAGAAGACTTGCAGTACACAGCCGCTCCCCGCTTGGGCCAGCATAATGACGAGGTACTTGGCGGGTTATTAGGGCTATCGGCTGCGGAAATCGCCCGCCTTAAAGAAGAACAGGTGGTCTGCTAGGAGGGGTCAGGGGCCAGGGGTTGGGGATTGGTGAAGAATTTTGTAGGGTGGGCAGTGCCCACCGTTTCTGGACTTCTGGGCTGAAGGCTGACCGCTGATCGCTTATAAACGAAAAGAGCCAAGACTATTCATGACAACCAACGCGTTGACACAACTCTTAGAAAAAATGTCCACCGGAAGTGAGACTGCGCTTGCCCGGCTTATGACCCTGGTCGAACGTGACGGTCGCGAAGTCGGTGCGATTCTCGAAGCTATCGCGCCTCAACTCGGCAAGGCTTTCACTATTGGCATTACTGGCCCGCCAGGAGCTGGGAAATCGAGCGTGGTGGATTGTCTCGCTGCGCTCATGCGTAAAACTGGCAAGACCGTGGGAGTGGTCGCGATTGATCCCTCAAGTCCCTTCTCGGGTGGCGCGCTCTTAGGCGACCGTATCCGCATGAGCCAACATTATCTCGATAAGGGCGTATTTATCCGCAGCATGGCGACCCGCGGCAGCCACGGTGGCCTGGCACGGGCAACCAAAGATGTCATCAAATTGCTTGACGCTTCTGGTCGGGATTATGTGATGGTTGAGACCGTCGGAGTGGGACAGACCGAACTTGATGTGATGGGCACGACGGATACGGTGATCGTTATCCTCGTGCCCGAAGCTGGTGACGGCGTGCAAGTCATGAAGGCCGGGCTGATGGAAATCGCTGATATCTTTGTGGTCAACAAGGCTGACCGCGACGGCGCCCAGCGCATGCTCACCGAGCTGAATCTGATGCTGGAGCTAAAGTATAGCGGTAGAAGTCCGAGCGAGAGCGCGCAGCCGCAGTGGAAAATTCCGGTCTTGGCGGCTCAGGCGGTGAATAACATCGGCATGACTGAGCTGTTCCAGGCAATTGAGAGTCACCAGCGATTCCTGCTAGAGACCGGCGATCTCGACCGCCGACGCAAGGCTCGGCGGCGTGAAGAGCTACTGTCGCGGGTAGAGTATGAAGTCCGTCGCCGCCTGACTGCCAAAGCCAGCACAGATCCGACCCTGACACAGTTGATTGAGGCAGTGAGTGAAGGAAAAGTTGATCCACATACGGCCTCGGCCCAAATCCTGGAAAGCTCGGTTCTGAGAACTGGGGGATAGGGTAAATGTCGGAGCTCACTCATGCAGCGTTTATTTTTCATCAGAAACAATAGAAAAGTCCCACAACAAAAAAGGAGAACCTTCTATGAAAGCCGCTGTGCTCTACGAACTCAACACCCTACTGAAAGTTGAAGACGTTGATCTCGATAACCCCAAGACTAGGGAAGTACGCGTCAAGATCGCTGC
>JACQEL010000394.1 GCA_016200595.1 Deltaproteobacteria bacterium | reverse complement strand
GAGGGTCTCTTGTCTTTGGAGGATTGAAACCATAGAGCGGTTTTCGCTCGCACGAGTCTTCTTCTGGGAGCGCGGGCGGGACGCCCGCTGTGAAAAGCGACCAAGATGGTCGCGCTCCCGGGACTCATCCCACTGCAATTTACTCTGGTGTCATCCGATCTCAGTGTGACGTCCTGTCGTCTGCCAAGCGTGTCAGAATCTGCTGCGTCAGTGTCTCTACTCGTGCCAGCGCGTTGCCGTTCTGAACGACGAGACGCGCAATCTCCCGCGTATGTTCTGCGATTCTTTCTGTATTGCCGGAGATTTTTTCCATCACGTCCAAGAACTCGCGTCGATCTTGCCGCCGGTCTTGCCGCCGACTCCGCTCGGCAAAAGCAAAGGTCGCAAGGATCAACGCACCAAGCACGATCGTCTCGAACATGCCTCTTCTCCTTTCGCTCGTGCGCTGGCGGGCAAACTATCAGTAACATCGAGAATCTAGCGAAGACCGCTTAAATATGCGAGAGCACCCAATCTTCACCCTGAGTAAGAACTGCAACATGAGCATAGCCCTGTTTTGCGCTTCACTCGAGGCGTCACCGCGCCCCCTCCAACACCGGTTCCAGCACCTTCCACACATTCTCTGCCACAATCTTCTGCCCGGCTGGCGTGGGATGGATACCGTCGGGTAGGTTCAACTCTGGAATGCTGGCCACACCTTCTAACAAGAAGGGAATCAGCGCAGCCTTATTTGCCGTCGCCAGCTCTGGAAAAATCGCGCGGAACCGCGACGTGTAGTCTCGCCCCAGATTCGTTGGGACTTGCATCCCGACAAGCACAACTTTCACGCTTGGATATTTGTTGCGCGTGCGGTCGATAATGGCCTGAAGGTTCTGCTTGGCTCCGTCTAGAGGCAGACCGCGGAGGCCGTCGTTCGCCCCCAGTTCAAGCACGAATACATCGACCGGCCGCTGTAATACCCAGTCGATACGACGTAACCCGCCGGCAGTGGTTTCACCGCTCACCCCAGCGTTACTCACGCGGAAGTTCCATCCAAGAGCGTTGATCTTTTCCTGAATCAAGGCTGGAAACGCTTGGCTAGGGTCCAATCCGTATCCTGCCGTCAGGCTATCACCAAAAAAAAGCAGGGTTTTCGCGTCACCGCTACTTTTCGTGGTATCCTGGGCGTATCCTGGGTCGGCTGCCAGTGCAGAAACGCTGAGGCTGATCAAGCAGGAAAAGAACACAATACGAGCAAGATGAATCATGTGATGATAACTCCAGACCTAGAACAGTTTGCAAGTGTGTCTATCAAGAATGCAAGTGTAGAGACGCGAGATCTCGCGTCTCTACGGATAGAGAGCAGGTAGACTAATTTGAAAACCGCGCTAGACCATTAGCCTATATGTCCGGCACACTAAGATATGGCTTAATCCCTCAAGCCGCAGACAATAGTGGCACCGGCCGCTGGCCGGTGCGCACCGCCGAGCCGGCGCTGCCACTGGGAAGGTCATCTCCATCGACACCGCCAGATCTTGGTGTGTTCCACATATAGTTCACTTCGTGCTTATGGAAATATCCCCTATCCTGAGCGTTCACCATGTCAGTAAGGTTTATCAGAATGGCACCGGCGTTCTGACCGTGCTCAACGACATTTCCTTCTCTCTTGCTACCGGTGCGACCTGCGCCATTGTCGGTCCCTCGGGATGCGGTAAGACGACGCTGCTCGGCCTGTGTGCGGGTTTGGATCGGCCTACTTCCGGCTCGGTGATTCTCCAGGACCACCAGCTGAATGTTTTGAGCGAGGATGCATTGGCCACAGTGCGGAATACCTATGTCGGTTTTGTCTTCCAGTCTTTTCAACTGATTCCTACCCTCACCGCTGTGGAAAACGTGATGGTGCCAGTTGAACTGCGCGGCGACAAGCGGGCCAGAGCCCTCGCGGTGGATCTCCTGCACCGCGTCGGTTTGGCAGATCGCTTGCAGCATTATCCCATCCAGCTCTCCGGGGGCGAACAACAACGCGTCGCCTTGGCCCGCGCGTTTATCAACCAACCGCGTATTCTTTTTGCCGATGAGCCAACCGGCAACCTGGATGCCGAAACCAGTGAGAAAGTCATGCGTCTGCTGTTTGATTTGAATACCCAAGCTGGGACCGCGCTCGTCCTGGTGACTCACAATAGCGAGTTGGCCCAGCAAACCCAGCGGATCATCCGCTTGAAGGGGGGTAGAGTCATATCAGAAGAGGAACCGGCGAAAAGAAGAATCGGAGAATCGGAGAACCGGGGAAACGGAGAATTTGAAAAAGAGCCCTCGACTTCTTCACTCTCCGATTCTCCCACTCCCCGATTCCCCGATTCTGGTTGCCCTGGGCAGAAAACGAACACTTAAAGGCCGAAAGGTGATAATAACAACGTGGGTGTGCAAAACCGCCTGGCGTGACAGCCGGGGCAGCCGAAAAAGGCTGCTGCTGGCGGTCTCGGCAATCACTTTCGGGGTCGCGGCGTTAGTCGCCATCTCCTCTTTTAGCGCCAATGTGCGCGAGGCGGTCAACAACCAGGCCAAGTTGTTACTTGGCGCTGATCTCGTCCTGAGCAGCCGACAGCCGTTCACCCCAGAAACCGAGGCGCTGATCGCCTCGTTAGGGGGGGAACAGTCACGTGAAATCAGTTGCTCCTCCATGGCGTACTTCCCCAAATCCGCTGGGACTCGACTCGTGCAGGTCAGAGCCCTGGAAGGTAACTTTCCTTACTATGGCGCTCTGGAGAGTGAACCACCGATGGCCGCGCAGACCTTTCGCCAGGGGACAAAAGCCTTGGTGGATGACGGGCTGTTGCTCCAGTTTGATGCCCACGTTGGTGATGCCATCAAAATCGGCACGACGACCTTCGAGATTACTGGCCGCCTCAAAAAGATCCCCGGCGAGGCTGCGGCAGCAGCGCTGATCGGTCCGCGTGTATATCTGCCGTTGGCTGTTTTACCAGAAGCCGGGCTGCTGCAACAAGGCAGTTTGCTCACCTACAAAGTCTATTTCAAGCTTCCTCCAGAGATCGACGCCGAGCAGTTGCTGGAGACGCTCCGTCCTCATCTCAGCAAGTACCGGCTGGAAGGGGACACCGTACAAAAACGCGCCGCCAGGGTAGGGCGGGTTATGACCAACCTCACTCATTTTCTTAACCTGACCGGCTTTGTCGCTCTCCTGCTTGGGAGCGTTGGCGCCGCCAGCGCTATCCAGGTCTATATCAAGGAGAAACTCACCTCGGTGGCTCTGCTGCGCTGTGTGGGGGCCCAGCCGCGACAAACCCTGGCAGTGTATCTCGTACAAGTCATCGCTCTGGGGTTGCTTGGCAGCATAGCCGGGGCCAG
>JACQEL010000413.1 GCA_016200595.1 Deltaproteobacteria bacterium | reverse complement strand
CAGACTGATGATGAAAAAACTGGTAACTTCACCCGTGAAGGCGGAAATGCCACTGGCAGTCAAGAGCAGGATCACCAGAGGATTACGGAAACGCGCAAGGAACTCTAAGACCAGCGCCCGATGGCGATGGGTAGTGAAGACATTAGGGCCATACTGCGCGAGGCGTGTGTTAGCTTCCTCGCTCTTGAGCCCTTCCGGGCCAGAGCCGAGTTGAGCAAGTACGGAAGCGAGAGGAAGCTGCCAGAAAGGTAAGTCCATGCCAACTCTATCGCCACGATGGCCATAAGAGCTTATGACGCGAGCGAAAGATTCCGCAAGTAGGTCAAGATTGGTCGAACCTGCTCCGTCGCTAGGGAGGGAAGATTCCCATGTGATAGACAGCCCCAGGGTATTCGAAGCGCAATGGTCGGGCCATACAGAACAATGAGGTGAGGGCGCACGAATCCGAACGCCTTGATAGGCAGTTCCTCATGAAAGTACTGATTGTCTAGGCTCATTTGTCGTAAGCGTTCAGCTATTAGCTCTCAGCAGTCAGCCAGACAAGGGAAACTACAGCGGTTTGCACTTGCATGAAGAGAGACAGAAGGTAGGCCGGAATAAGCGGAGCGTTTCCGGCAGAGCCGAGCACGCCGGGAACGGCCTGCGGCCTTATCCCGGCCTACGGCTGAGAAAACGATATGTCTCCTCGCCCAAATGAAAACCGCTGTAAGAGAGTCCATCCAACTTCTAGCATGAGGAAGAAGCGCCTGCTTGCGGAATCTCCTTGTTTTTGCTGAAAGCTGATTGCTGACGGCTGAATGCTTACCATTTGTCGGAAGTGTGAGTGCGCATTTGGAAACCTATGGGCAGGTCTTTCCCCGTACGCAATTTGTAGAGCTCTGTCAAAGTGTATTGCGGTAAGCCATCCCTGATCTCATCCCAAGCCGGAGTCAATTCTACAAAGATATGCTTGTCTGGTTTGACGCCAGGGTCGTCGTCGAACAGGCCCGCGGGAATTTCGACCCAGTCGCCTTCAGGGTTGGGAAGAGGGACCGAGCAGCCGCAGTTTGCACAAAAGGTGGAGTGATAGGCGGGCGGGCTGTACAGAATTGGCGCGGCATAGGTTTTGACGAGTTCCTTCCCTGTCAGGAAGCGGTAGTCTTTGGTGTTCACTCCAATCATGAGGAGTGCGGCACTGCCTGACACTTTTCGGCACCGATTGCAGTGACAAAACTCCACTGGGCCAACGGCTTTGTCAATCTCAAACGTGACGCCGCCACACAGACAACTCCCTCGTATCGCCATGGTTCCTCCCTCGCTTCTCCTTTGCGTCTTCCCAGAGGGCTGTGCGCATGGATTGCCTCCCGCAAACAGGTAAAATGAGCTTACTCAGGCGCAACCCTAGCAAACCCCTGCGTGCTAAACTAGGAGGCAAGAGATTGGTACACACGACCCTAGCGCCTGTCCACCGTAGGGGCGAAGCCTTTGCTCCGTACAGACCAACGTCGTGGGGGAGCCTGACACGCAAATGCTTCGCCCCTACCCACTTTCATGATCGGTATTGAGTCAAGGTGATTTCAACAGCGTGTCCAAGGTTGCGGATAGGTTGTGTACCATGCTACGGTTTGCACGGTTTTGCCGCGAGCAGCAAAAGCCCGTACTGGCAAAACCTGTGAAAAATCAAAAGGGGGATATCACATGAAGTTTGGCATGATGTACGAAATTCAGATTCCTGAACCACACTATCCGGGCATCGTCCAAGATACCTATAAGCAAGTCATCGCGCAGGTGATGCTAGGCGAGGAAATGGGGTTCGAATATTTTTGGACGGTTGAGCATCACTTCCTATCGGAATTCTCGTACTGTCCAGCGCCAGAGGTGCTCTACGGCGCGATTTCACAACGCACCAGCACTATCCGCATTGGCCATGCCGTCGCGTTGCTCCCGCCACAGTACAACCATCCCATCCGGGTTGCCGAACGGGCAGCAGTGCTCGACATTCTCAGCGATGGTCGCGTCGAGCTCGGCACCGGGCGCTCAACTACGCTGGTTGAGATGGGGGGATTCAATATTGATCCGGAAGAAACCAAGGCGATGTGGGAGGAAGCAATTTCTATCATTCCCCGCATGTGGCTAGAGGACCCCTTCTCGCATGAAGGTCGCTTCTTCAAGATTCCACCGCGTTCGATTATTCCCAAACCCGTGCAAAAACCCCACCCACCGTTGTGGGTGGCGTGCGCTCAGCCGGATAGTTTCACCGCGGCGGGCCGCAAAGGCATCGGGGCGTTGTGTTTCAATATTGGCCAGCCCGAGGAGTTGCACCGGCGCGTAGAGATGTATCATGAAGGGATTCGTCACGCAGAACCAGTGGGCGCCTTCATCAACAACCAAGTCGCGGCGTTAGGCATCATCCATTGCGCCGAGACCGACAAACAGGCGCGGGAGATCGGTGGTCCCGGTGGAGAGTGGTTCCTCAATAAATCACTGCAACTCTACCGTCCCTGGCAAGAACAAGGAGTGAAGATTCCCGACTCGTACAAATTCGCCGTGAACGCGGTCCAAGGCGAACGCGCAGGCAAGTCGCTAGACGACCTTATCGAAGGTGGCATGTTCTGCATGGGCAATCCCGACACGTGCATTCGCATCCTGAAAAAGTTCGAGGCGGCCGGTGTGGATCAGGTGCTCTGTTTCATGCAGTTCGGTGGTATTCCGCACCAGAATATTATGGACTCGATCCGTTTGTTTGGGAAACATGTGATTCCGTATTTCCGGCACTAAGAATCCTTCCCCCCCGTCTTGTCAGTCTGAGCGTAGCCAAGGATCTCGTTTGACCCGAAACCATGAGATTCTTCACTGTGCTCAGACTGACAAAACCGACCCTTACCAATCCCAATCAAGCTGATAGATGAGGTCAGTAACTCACCTTGTCTCAATACAGCGCCCGGGATAGACTCGCGCGATGCCTCAACCTGCCCCCTCTCTTGCCGTACAGCCGGCTCTGCTGCCTACGCACACAGAGCCTGACACGCTGTTCACTCGTGCTTTTCTGCTGCTCTGTCTGAGTAGCTTTCTCTTCTCCAGTAGCATGTTTTTGCTCTTCGCCGTCCTCCCTCTCTTCGTCGTCCAGGAACTTAAAGGGGCGCAATCACAGGTTGGGTTAATCATGGGGGCGTTCGCTATCTCTTCCGTGTTGAGCCGACCGGCCTCTGGGCGGCTGGTGGATTCATGGAGCCGGAAGGCGGGGCTTAGCCTTGGCGCGTTGATCTACTGTGTCGCGCCGGCTCTCTACACCCAGGCCAGTTCAGTGTCGATGATGCTGGGCCTGCGCTTCTTCCACGGAATTGGCATTGCGGCGTACACTACGTCTGGCAGTGTGCTGGTAGCTGACCTCTGTCCTGCTGCCCGCCGTGGTGAAGGGATGGGCTACTATGGCATGTCAATGAACCTGGCTATGACCATCGGCCCGGCCTTAGGTGCAGCTTTAGTTGGAGTGGTGGGATTTACCGGTCTGTTTTGGCTCTCGGCGTCGCTTGCCTTTGCCAGCCTCTTGCTGGTCCAATTCGTCCGTGAACCTCATCGTCCTCATGTGCACGCACAAGTTGGCGTCCAGCGCCCGCCGTTGTTCAGCCGTGCCGCGCTGTTCCCCGGTTTCATCGCGATGTGCATGACGATGACCTTTGGTTCAGTGGTGTCCTTCCTGCCGCTGTT
>JACQEL010000412.1 GCA_016200595.1 Deltaproteobacteria bacterium | reverse complement strand
GACTTACGCTCCCGCGGAGTAGAATTCATCACCGAGCCGACTGATTTAGGCTTCGCCAAGTTTGCCTTCATCAAAGATGCTGCCGGCACCACCCTTGAAGTGCTATACCGGGCCCCGCGCTAAGCCTCAGGCAACCGGTGCTTGCCGTTATGTCATTAAGAATGCCTAATAAAACTGCGAGCATCCCGATTTTGTCATTCTGAGCGTAGCGAAGAATCTCATAGTCTCTGCTCAAGTGAGACCCTTCGCTACACTCAAGGTGACAAGAAGGTGGTTTTGTTAGGGGCTCTAAAGGGAACTGCTGTCCGCACTTTCTATAAGGAGAGAGCAAATGACTCAAGAAATAGTGGTTGATCTGGCAAAGGTTCCGTGGGACTCCATGAAGGGGAAAAACGGTGTCACGTACCTGACACAGATGGGCCTTGACGGCAGCGAGGGACCTGAACTCGTGCGCCTGCGCGCGGTCGGACATGACAGTGATCCGCATTATCACACCGGCGCGCAATTTCAGATATTTCTCGATGGGTACGCGCAGTTTCCCGACTTCCGCTTGGAAGCGGTGGGAGTCCATTACACCGACCACAACGTGCCCTACGGACCGTTTAATGGTGATCACGACATGATCGTCATCCACGCCAAGCCTGCAGGCCGTCGGGCGATGAAAGACGTGATCAAGAGTGAAGTCTTGAGACAGGAGATCAATCGTTCGGGGCGCCAATTTCATGGTTCGACAAACACGCTCGAGTGGGAGCCTGTGCCTGGTCACGAGGGGGCGCGGCGAAAAGTGCTCATTCCGGAGAGTGCAGGGGTTTCTGCACAAATTGTTGCGTGCCCGCCGGGAACGGCACTGCCTGAGACTCCCGCACCGTATGGACGATACGAATTTGTCATCGCCGGCACAGCTCTCCGAGAAGGAGACCGACTGGGCCCTGAATGCGTACGTTTCGTGTGCGGCGCTGAACGACCTGCTCCACTGATCGCGGGGTCGGAAGGCGCAACTGTTCTCGTCGTGACGTTCGATGAAGACGCGGCGGTGAGTTACGGCGGTGGCATCCGGGAGGATATGGCAAAATACTCTCAGTCCTTCCAACGATAGTAGTCCGTCAATGTGGATTTGCAGAGTACTGTCATTCTGAGCCGTAGCCCTTCGACTTCGCTCAGGATAAACTCCGCGAAGGCGAAGAATCTCCTGCCACGACCGACTTATGATGAGATTCTTCGTCGCTGCGCTCCTCAGAATGACATACCTGTTACTGTTCTTTCAAATTGAACCACTACCTGACCTCTTCAGACGTTGACAGCAAGCTGATTTTCAGCGTACTGTCCCTGCGATGAATGCACATGACGATGCAGAGGCAACGTTTCAGGCGGCGGTGGCGCTGCGCCCCAGTATTGTGGCCGTGCGCGATCACATCGAGCAACAGCGGTGCCTGCCGCCGCAGCTCGTCCGAGAGCTTAAAGAAACCGGCGTCTTTCGCATGACGATGCCGCGCGCGTGGGGCGGCAGCGAACTCACCCCGGCTGCGCAACTGCGCGTGCTCGAGGAGCTGTCCTACGCCGACGCGTCGGTCGGCTGGTGCGCGACGATCGGCTGCGACAGTGGGTACTTCAGCGCCTATATGGATCAAACCGTGGCGCGCCAGATGTTCTCCGACCTCGACATGGTGACAGGCGGAAACCTGGCACGCACCGCAGGGCGGGCGGTGCGGGTGGCCGGCGGATATCGCGTCAGCGGCCACTGGCCGTTCGCCAGCGGATGCCGGCACGCGGATTGGATGATCGGCTCCTGCATGGTCTACGACGGTGAGACTCAGGTGACTAATGCCGCTGGCGTGCCGGTCACGCGGGTGTGTTTCTTCCCGCCCGAGCAGTGCCAGATCATTGACACCTGGCTCACAACCGGCATGCGCGGGACTGGCAGCCATGACTTTACCGTCACCGACGTTTTCGTCCCTGAGGAGCGCACTTTCAACTTCCAAGCCCTCAAGCCGCTGCGGCCGCAGCCGCTCTACGCGTTTTTTCCATTTGTGGCGGGCAAGTTCGGCGCGGTGCCGCTCGGCGTGGCGCGCGCCGCACTCGAGGCGACGATTGAAGTGGCACGCCGTTCCAACGCCCGTCAAGTCGTCAAGCGTGGCAAGTTAGCTCCCAGGCATCCGGTTAGTGAAGAGAGCTACATGCAGGCCGGGATCGCGCGGGCTGAGGCGATGATCGGCTCGGCCCGCAGCTATCTATACGAGCAGACGGCGCAAGTCTGGGAACATCTGGTCGCCGGCCAGCGCCCGTCACCCGCCGACACCGCCCGTTACACCCTCTATTATGTCAATGCCTACACGGTATGTCGTGAAGCGGTAGACCAACTCTACTGCCTCGCCGGGGCGGCGGCGGTCTACTCTAACGGCGCGCTGGATCGCTTACTGCGCGACATGCGCACGGTTGCTCAGCATGTCCTCGCCGGGCCGCACAACTACGAAATGGTCGGACAACTCCTGCTGGGGGTCGAGCCCATTCAACTGTTCACATAGGTGAGTTGGTTCTTGCTCGCTTATGGTCTGGGCGCAAGACCTCAAACCGGTCGTCTTCTCTCGCCCCTCCGGGGCTCTGGGCGCCGTGTGATCCTGCTCCGGTCCCACGGCTGACGCCGTGGGCTATCTCCTCACGCCCCTCCGGGGCTTTATTTCGGATAAAGTCTATTGCATTATGCTGCGCAACCGCGCACTCGCCAACTGAACGCGCCGCTACGAGGCCTGCCGTCCTTAACAATGAACCAGACCTCGCGGCGCTCGCCGCCGCTACTGCCACACGCGCCGCGCGATGTCGGCGACCAGACGCAGCTTGGCCTCCTGAGCGGCTTCCGGTATCGGGTTGCCCTCCCATACTGTACCAAACCCGCACTGCGTCGAGAGTCCAAGGTGCTCGCGTGGAAAATAGCGACTCGCTTCCTCGATCCGCTGCACAATGGCCTCGACCGGCTCCAGTTCCGCGCGCTTGGTGGAAATCAGACCCAGGACCACATCTTTATCGGTGGGAATGTTGCGCAGAGGCTCGAACGAGCCCGAGCGCCAGTCGTCATACTCCAGCAGTAAGCTCGCGAAGTTGCCCGCCCGCTTGAAGACCTGCTCCGCGATCGACTCATAACCGCCCTCGCCGACGTAATAGCCCTTGTTATTGCCACGACAAACATGCAGCGCGAACGTCACGCCCGGCACATCCGTCGCTGAGTTGAGGATGTCGATCCCTTCCCTTAACAGTCGGTCGGGGTCCATGCCCCGCTCGGCAAAGTCCTGGCGCCGCCGTTCTGGGTCACAGAGCATCCCCAGTTCGGGGGCGTCGATCTGGATATACTCGCAGCCCAGCCGCGCCAGTTCCTGCGCTTCCTGCCGGACAATGGCCGCGGCGTCGGCAAACAGGTCAAAAGGATCGGGATATGCACCGCGCGAAAATTCGGGCGACCAGCGTAGCGTCATCATTAGGGGACTCGGCAATGTGACCTTGAGGGGTTTGGTAGCCCGCCCGCGGGCATAAGCAAATTCCTCAACGGTGAGCGAATGGGTGCGCTGAATCTTCTCGACCACGGCGTATTGCACCTGGATTTGGGTCTCTTGCGCTTTCTCCCCCTGCTCATGTGGCCGCCGCCACGTCCGGGTGAATGCCGGAATCGCCTTGACGCCGGTAATTACATCGGTCAGCGGCGCGATAAAGTGGGTGCGCCGCATTTCCCCATCGGTCACGACATCTACCCCACTTCTCTCCTGCAGCGCGATCATCTCATCTACCGCGCGGTCCTCGCTCTGCTTGAACTCTCGTGTGCTGATCGTTCCGGCCTCCCACTGTTTGCGAGCATCTTTCAGGTATTGCGGGCGCAGCAGCGACCCGAGCACTTCGGCGTGATACAAGTTGACCATCGTAGATCTCTCCTAATGAATCTTGACGAACAAGATAGGTAAGCGAGGCTCCTGGTGGCACGGGCTTCCAGCCCGTGCTCAGAACAGGCTAGAAGCCTGTTCTACCATTGCCTGACCGCAAGTCTCATTCCCGATTTCGCTCATCAAACCTTATTAGACAGATAGTGGCAATAACTCACTCCAAAGAAACTCAGGCGCATTACTCCGCTAACTTCGTAAGCGCCTGGCGGACAAATACCTCGGCCATGCGCTTGCGATAGCCGTAGGCAAAGTCGGTGTTATCCAGGGGTTTGGCCAGCTTAGCGGCTTCCTGGGCGACGAGGGTGATGAGTGCTTGAGTCACTTTTTGTCCTATGAGCATGTCAGCGGCATTGTCTGCCACGCGTGGCTTGCAGGCTGCCGCACCCAGGACGATCTTTGCCGCCGTACAGACCCCATCAGGTTCGATCCGTAGCACCGCCGCGACGCCGAGGACCGGGAAGTCGAAAGAACCTCGCCGCCGCAGCTTGAGATAGGTGCTGCGTGTACCCTGCGGAGGAGGTAGATGGACCTCGGTCAGAAGCTCCTCAGGATCCTTGTTGAGGTAGTTAATCCCATCATCGCGGAAGAAATCAACCGCCGGGACCAATCGCTCGCTCCCCTGCCTGACGAGCAGAAACGTGGCTCCCAGGCTCACCAGCACCGGCGCGGTGTCTGAAGAGGAGATCGCCAGACATTTCGCGCTCCCCGGAGCTACCCAGCAAATGTCCCCGTCTTTTTTGAGACAGAAGCCTAACGCTTTGCGCCAAGAATAACTCTGATTGTAATAGTTGCAGCGTGTGTCAAGACAAACATTGCCGCCGAGAGTGCCGGTGTTGCGGATCTGCGGGGTAGAAATTAACGCGGCAGCTTGGGCGAGCGCCGGGTAACGCGACACAATCAGCGGGTGAGCTGCCAGCTCATGCAGCGTGATACCCGCAGAGATGATCACGCTCCCATTCTCGGTCTCGCGGATGCCCCGCAGCTCTTTGAGCTGCTGGACGCTTACCAGCGCCTGCGGGGTAAACTGCCGCCGCTTCATGTTGGGCAAAAGATCCGTTCCTCCGGCGAGCACCATAGCCGCCGGGCCGTAGTCGGCCAGGACTTTCACTGCCTCCGGTAGCGTAGCCGGGGCAAAATAACGGAAAGGCGGAAGCCGCATCATGGGCGTTTCTCCTTTTCCCCTGGCTGCCAACGGATCGGTGCCGGAAAGGCAAATTGTGGCACTGACACCCGCAGACTGTCTCCCCGTTCCTTGAGAACCAAAGCCTTGAGGACCTTATCGGGAGTAATGGGAATCTCATCAATGCGCACGCCCAGCGCATCATAGACGGCGTTGGCTATCGCCGGTGGCACGGGCAGCAGTGGCCCTTGTCCGGCTTCTTTTGCCCCATAGGGTCCCCGCGAGTCCAGGCTTTCCACGAGAATAGTCTCGATCTCAGGCACCTCTAAAGTAGTGGGACTCTTATATTCCAGCAGCGAGGGAATCTTATGCAGGCCGCGGCGGAAGACTTGCTCTTCCATAAACACTTCACCCAAAGCCATGTAGACGCTCCCCTCAACCTGCCCCAACGCGAGTAACGGATTGATCGCCCGGCCACAGTCATGCGCGATCCAGATTTTGACCGGGTTCACCAGGCCAGTGGTGGGATCACACTCCACCTCAGCTATGCAGGCGCTGAAGCTGTACGCGGGCGAAGGTCCTACACCCGAGCCTTTATATGGCGCCGCCAGCTTCGGCGGCTTATAGCTGCCGACCGCGCCGAGCATGCCAAAGTGAGTCTCGGCCAGTTGCACGGCCTCGGCAAAGCTCAAGGCGCGCTCTGGGTCTGTACGAGAAAAGATTTTCCTCCCACGGGCGCTGAGATCTTGCTCTGGGCAGCCCAAGCGCTCTGCCGCCACGGTAAAGAGCAGGCTGCGGACCTTCTGCGCCGCTTCGATGGCGGCGTTGCCCATCATCAGGGTCACGCGGCTCGAATAACTTCCCAAATCTACAGGGGTGAGGTCGGTATCGGCGGTGACCAGACGAATGTCCGCGGGGTCAATCCCCAACTCCTCGGCTACTACTGTAGCAAGCACCGAATCCGAGCCCTGACCGATGTCAATGGCACCGCAGAACACCGCTACACCCCCGCTGCGGTCCAGCTTGAGCTGCACGCTGGAGTGCGGCATGTCGTTCCAGTAAATGGGCAAACCAGCGCCGGTAATATAGCAACTCAAGGCGAACCCGATGCCCCGCCCCGGCGGCAACTGATGAAACTTTTCCGACCAACCTGAGCGATCTCTTACCTTCTCGATGCACTCGCGCAGGCCGGAGGTCGTGACTTTCAGGCCGTTAATAGTTTCGCTGTTGGCCGGGGTGAGCATGCCCAAGCGCATCTCAATCGGGTCAAGGCCCAACGCCTCAGCCGCTTTGTCGAGTTGGACCTCCAGAGCATAGCGCGGTTGCGGGGTGCCATGCCCGCGCTTGGGGCCGCACGGCGGTTTGTTAGTAAAGAGGCGCACCCCTTCAAACTTGTAGTGAGGAATCTGATACGTGGTCGTCTGCAGGGCCCCGGTGTAATACGTGCTGGCCAGTCCGTAGCTGCTATACGCCCCCCCATCGAGAAAAGAGCGGAAGTGCATGGCGGTGATCGCGCCGTCTTTACGGAACCCGGTCTTCACCCACATTTTTACCGGATGGCGGCCGCGGTGACAGTAGAAGACCTCTTCACGGGTGAGGGTGATCTTCACTGGCCGGCCGGTGAGCATCGCCAGCTTGGCGGCACAGAACTCGTGCGGAAAGGGATCACTTTTGCCGCCAAAGCCACCGCCTACCGGAGGAGCGATGACGCGGACGTGACTCATCGGTATTTCTAGAACCTTGGCCAGCGCGCGATGGACGTAGTGGGGGGTTTGCGTGGAAGACCAGATGGTGAGCTTCCCGTCCGGACTGAAGTCGGCCACCACCGCGTGCTGCTCCATCGGCAGGTGGGTGCTGCCTTCATAGAAGAAGCTGTCCTCCCGCACGTAGTCCGCCTGGGCAAAACCAGCCGTGGGGTCGCCAAACTCCAAGGCGACTTCCTTCTGCGCGTTACCCCATTTGCTCTCTTCGTGGATTCTGACTTGCGCAGTCAGCGCTTCCTCGATGGACATGATTGGCGGCAGAACCTCGTAGTCTACCTCGATGTCCTCGAGCGCGGCCTCAGCGGTCTCCTCATCCAGGGCCGCTACCGCGGCCACCGCCTCGCCGACGTGTCGTACTTTGTCCACCGCCAGGGCGGTCTCGTCCTGGCTGGTAGGCATGATCCCATACTTAATCGATAGGTCACTACGGGTGATAGCCGCCAGGACGCCTGGCCGTGCCAGTGCTTTCCCGGTATCCACCCGCAAAATGCGGGCATGGGGATGAATGGCACGCAGGATCTTGCCATAGACCATGCGTGGCAAAAAGAGGTCATCGGCGAACTTGGTGGTGCCGAAGCATTTGGCCAAGCCGTCGACCTTAGGAAGGGGTTTGCCAATGAGGGTGTCATTATGGTTCATATGTGTTTGAGTTCTCCCTTAGTGGCGTGTCAAAAGCGTAGGAGTGACTTTACAGTGGTTTTCATTTGCGCGAGGAGACAGACCGTTTTCTCAATCGTAGGCCGGGATAAGGCCGCAGGCCGTTCCCGGCGGGCTCAGATGCCGGAAACGCTCCGCTTATTCCGGCCTACCTTCTTGCTTTCTTCATGCAAGTGCAAACCGCTTTAGCCACTTCTGCCTGGAAGCAAATCGGCATCGGAGCCCAACTGCATCCGCGCTGCCGCCAGCTCCACTGCCTCAAGAATTTTGGTGTACCCCGTGCAGCGACAGAGATTCCCAGAGAGGGCTTCTTTAATTTCTTCTCGCGTCGGACTGGAATCGCTGTCGAGCAAGGCTTTGGCCGTGACTAGGATGCCCGGGATACAATAGCCACACTGTGCCGCGCCAAGCTCCGTGAAAGCCGTCTGTAAAGGGTGAGGTTGTCCACGCACCGCCAGGCCCTCGACGGTCAGGATTTCTTTCCCTGCTATTTCGATGGGTAAAACCAGGCAGGAGAGAACCGGCTGTCCGTCGATCAGGACTGTACAGGTACCGCACTCGCCGAGTTCACAACCGT
>JACQEL010000411.1 GCA_016200595.1 Deltaproteobacteria bacterium | reverse complement strand
GACCCCGGTTTGGAACTTTCCATCCAAATGTCACACACTTTGACGAGTTTGAGAAACACCTCGCGCCCCTCGGGCTTGCTGAAGTCTAGAGTAATATAAAACTCGTTGCGTCGTTCTTGTACCCAAGTGGTGGCCACCTTGCCTGTGCCATCTTTAGTTGGTAATTGTCTCCCCAAATGCCGCCACGCAGCATCCCCTTCGCCGGGGCGCTCGACCTGGATTACCTCAGCTCCCATCTCAGCGGCCAGGGCTGCGGCATAAGGTTGGGCGATCAGGCTGCCAGTCGAGAGAATTCGCACTCCCTGCAAGGGACCAAATTGCTCAGACAACAACGATGGTGGCTGGAGTTCCATACCAATCCTCCTATGCAATAGTGAAGCGCCGTTATCCCTAACGTAAATCGGTAGCTAAAGGAAGAGGCAAGAAGATCGCTAAAGAAGTGCAGAAGCCGAGCAAGCCGATGATCACCAGGAGGAAAACCGCGCAAGAGGACCTCTCGCTGAGAGACGACCTGACACGTCTCACTCCTGCTCTCGCAGCTTCTCCAGCAACCCACAACCTCGGCGCGCTCGGCGACAGGCTGCCCGAGGCCCGTAAACCTCTAGAGCCTGCTCGCTTGCCGACCGAGAACGCCGAGCTACGCTTGACGGGTGCAGGTCAGCAGGGTGGACTCGACGCCTTAACCAATCTCCCCAACCGGGCTCAGTTTTCCCACTTTCTCCAGCAGGCTATGCTCACTGCGCAACGGAGAAACAAGCCTTTAGCTTTATTACTGATAGAGCTCGATCGCTTTCGCGAGATCAACGCGACCTTTGGTCATCATTGGGGGGAAGTCCTTTTGCAGCAGGTCGGAGCCCGCTTACGGCACGCGCTGCGGAAACTTGACATAGTAGCGCGCTTGGGAGGCGCTGAGTTTGCCCTCTTACTGAGCAGCAGTACTGAGACTGCGCCGGTACGAGTCGCCAGCAGAATTCTGCACGTCTTGGAACAGCCTTTCGTTCTTGCCGGGTATACCGTAGATATTGGCGTGAGCATCGGTATTGCTCTGCACTCACAGCCCGACGAGGATGCGCACGCGCTGACACGGAGAGCAGTCGTGGCTGCCCATATGGCCGAGCGCGCCGGCAGCGGGTACGCTTTCTACTCTGCCGAGCATGATCGCTATAACCCGGATCGCCTCGTCCTCAAAGCCGATTTGCGCCATGCGCTCAAACATGACCAACTCATCCTTCACTACCAACCTCAGGTCGATCTGACCACTGGCCACGTCGTCCAGGCCGAAGCGCTCGTACGCTGGCAACACCCGCAACTCGGCTTGCTCTTCCCCGACCAGTTTGTCCCCCTTGCCGAACAGATGGGATTAATCCGCCCGCTCAGTCTGTGGGTCCTCAATACCGCCCTGCGCCAATGTCAGCTCTGGCAGCAAGAAAAGATAGCCCTGCATCTTTCCGTCAATTTGTCGATGTGGGACCTCCAAGACACGCACCTGCCTGACCTCCTGACCCAGATCTTGCAATCTTGGAACGTGCCGCACGACACTCTCGAAATCGAGATCGTCGAAACTGCCCTCGCCGCCGATCCTGGCCGTACAGTGCAGATTCTCACTCGCCTCAGAGAAATGGGTATCCGTATCGCCATTGATGACTTCGGAGCTGGATACTCGTCACTCCGCTACCTGAAGCAACTGCCAGTGCACACCATCAAGATTGACAAATCCTTTGTGAGCGATATGAGAGGCGAGGATGATGCAGCGATAGTGTGCTCCACCATCAATCTCAGCCATGCTTTGGGCCTCAAAGTCGTCGCCGAGGGGGTGGAAAATCAAGAAACCTATGACATGTTGATGACTATGGGTTGTGATTTGGCTCAAGGTAACTATCTGAGTTATCCGTTACCAGCCCTCGAATTCACTCGTTGGCTGCAAACCTTGCCTCAGAGCCCAGGGCAGCGGTCGGTCACGCGGCCTCTCCACGTCTCGAAGCAACACCAGAGTAAGGAGAGAAGCAAGTTGTAAGCAGGCGGACTTCAGCAGCATTCAGTAAGTCCGTCCCCCCGCGCACAATCCTGGACTCGGAGCTTGACAGTGCGGCATGGCGGCTACACTAGATGATAGGAAAATGACTGTGGAGAAAAAACCAGAGAGCAAGGAGTCCAATTCCAGGTTCGCTCCATTTCCGCAATCGGAGCCTCTCCCTCCTCAGGCTGCCCCTGGCGCTGATGGGGAAGACGCTCTGGGAGTGCTCGTCGTTGAGGATAACAGCGATATTAGAGAAATGGTGACGCTGCTGGTCAGTAGTATGGGCTACCATACTTACAGCGCCGCTACGGGAAAAGAGGCGTTGGAGCAGTTGCGTCTGTATACGCCGGACATTGTGCTCCTCGACTTGATGATGCCAGAGATGGATGGGTTCGAGTTCTGCCGCGCTGTCCAAGCAGACCCTGCTCTTACTACTCCCCACATTATCATTACCTCTGCCAAAGATGCGCTTGAGGACAAGGTCAAGGGGTTAGAGCTGGGAGCCGCCGATTACTTGACAAAACCCTTTGATTTCACCGAACTCAAGGCACGGATCAGAGCCGGTGAACGCATTGTGCGCTACCAGAAGATGTTGAAGGAGCAACAGGTCTTGTTAGAGCAACTGGCCAGGGAGGATAAACTCACCGGTCTTTGTAACCGGCGGCATTTTGAAGAGCGCGCTCACGAGGAATGCCTCCGCGCCCAACGCTATGAGCGTCCGCTCTCTTTGCTCTTAGGAGACCTCGACGACTTTAAGCAAGTGAACGACCGCTATGGTCACGCGTGCGGGGACATGGTCCTCAGGCAAGTAGGCCAGACTTTGCTCCTCCATTGCCGCAGTAGCGACCTGGTCGCTCGTTATGGCGGGGAGGAATTTGCCGTCCTGCTCTTTGAGACTGAGGCTGAGCACGCCCAAAAAGTAGCGGAACGGCTCTGTGCCGCGATTCGCACCCTCTCTTTCAGTCACCCTTCTGGCCCGTTTCATATCACCATCAGTTTTGGCGTTGCCTCTCTCCTGCTTCAGCGCAAGCAAGATCTCACGACCCTGCTCGAAGAAGCCGATAAGGCGCTCTATGCTGCCAAGCATAAGGGAAGAAATCGCGTGGAGAGAGGACTCGACGAGCCCTCTCCTGAGACGACTCCTGCTGTCCCTGCAGAAAAGACCTGACGAGCACTCACCGCGTCGTAAGGATAAAAGGCGAGAAAAAAGGCGATCGAGGTGATCGCCCGCTGGGAAATCGTCGGCGGGGCGTGTAATTTGCAGAATTATTTGGCGCAATTTTTTCAGCGCTATTTGGCGCGGTCAGAGACAGGAAACAGAATCTTTATCATTTCGTATGGTATTTTGAGCTATCAGCAAGCATGATTTTTCGGTCGTTTCCCCTTCGTTTTGAACAAGTCACCATACGAAAGAGCACTTTCTTCTGACGAAGTGCTCCTAGCAGAGCGGTGCTGCAGAGGAAAGAGAAACCAATGCGAGGGCTACTGCAAAAGAGGAAAAGAACGACGGCTGTTGAAACAGAATATTTAAGAACTGTTTTAGAGGGAAGAAAAAAACCAAAGGAAAAGGGTTTACTTCCTTACCACTGGTAGCTCTGGTCGCGTCTTGGCTGGCCGGATTTTGAAACAGCATTCTCCCGAGTGTTTCAGCGGCTGGGGGGAAGAAAGCCAGTGAGTAGACACGGCCGGAGCAACATCTGAACTTCGGGTGTCCAGAGCAGGTCCTTGAGCGGAATATACCGCGGGCTGAGAGCGGGATATACTACAAAAATAGCGGGATAGCTGCCAGAGAAATGTTCTACTGAAGAACGAGAAGGAGACCGAGATTCTTGTGGTTTTGTTGTCCTTCCCTGAAGGCTTGTGGCGAGATATACCGCCAAACGCTCAGCGGTATACTCAATCGTTCGGCTCAATCGCTGGCCTTGGCATCCATAGTCTAAAGGTGGTTTGAGTTGCGATGGTCTCAACGTCAAGGAGGAGGCAATGTCAAGAATTGCACAAACATCCCTGACAGTATTGTGGCTGGCTTACTCCATGCCGGCGCTGGGTGATGTTACCGGATGCAAGGCTGCCTACGCGAGACAGGACTATACAACGGCTTTGCAGGAATGCAGAGCTGCAGCCGAGGAGGGGGATGCAGACGCCCAAACCTCAGCTCTGCGTTAGACGCTCCAAGAGTAAGGTTCTGGAGGGGCTTACTCTGACCTGTTTTTGCTCACTCGTACTGTGGTAAAAGAATAAGGGTAGGAGAAGTTGAAGGGGGGCGTATGCCTCTGTGCAGCGTCTGTGGCAAACAGAATCGAGAGCAGGCGCGCTTCTGCGGTTACTGCGGACGGCCGCTGCCGAACGCTCCCGCACGGCCAACCGAAGAAACAAGGCCAGTTTCCCGAGCTCCTTCCTCAGCCGGCTGGCTCAGGCACCTTCCTGGCTTCAGATCCGGGCAACGCTGGAAACAGCTCATGGCTACAGCCGCCTATAGCCTGATCGCGCTGGCCATTGGAGGGGGTGCCATAGCCGATAATGCTGCTCTCCTACTGTTAGGGATGGATACCCTTGCGATCGTACTCTTCGCCACCAATGCCTGGAATTTGCGCTCACGAGTTCCTCTTCTCAGCTCGCCTAGTACGCTGAAAGCGGCCAGTGGGTGGGGCATGCTCGTGCTCCTGGGCGTTGGCGCCTTGAGTGTTGTTGTCTCTACCCTTCCCAAGGCACCGTCCACAGCTTCTAGGCTGCTTCCCGATCTCGCTTCACAACCGCCTAGCGCGAAGCCAGGCGAAAAGGTTCCTCTACAAAGGACTCCCCTGCCTCCAGATGATGTTCTGCAGGCAAAACTCCTGGAGGTGGGAAGTGCAATGGGGTGGTCATTAGCATACGAGGATCGAACCGAGGGGTTGTTCATTTGGCGTTTTAAGATCAAGGGCCGCGGGCGCGAGCAGTCAAGCTATGAATGTGAGGGCAGATTTACCTGGTATATGAAGCGTGTCGGCGATCAGATAGGGGTTGACGATCCAGTAATGGTGCTGCCACCATGCCCGCTGGATTTACCACAGTTACAGGCCGAAATACGGCGTCTGCAGAAAGATTTTAACCAACGGTGGCTGGCGCTGGTGGGTCCGGTAACGCTCACGGGTCCGACTTCAGCAACCCACTCGCTCGAACGCCAAACTGAAGCCTTGAATCGCACCATCCCCCAACTCCCCGTGGCCCCCCCAACTCCCAAAAAAGAGAGCGATATCCAGAGATATTATCCCCAGAGAGAAGACACGGTGCGGTGGTATGTGGTCAAGGAGATGCAAACTGGTCAGGCAGTGGACTTTATCAGCTTTGCCATTGTGGGCAAAACAACCCTGGACAACGGGCGGACAGTATACCTGATTGAGAATAGAACTGCTCAGGGAATTAGCCTTGATTATCAGGAAATCACCCCTGACCAGGTGCTGCTCCACCGCCTTGTGCAAAAAGGGCCGGCTCTCGACACGGTGGATGACGTTCGCTTCACTCCACCACTGCCCTCGTTGCGCTCTCCATTGGCAGTTGGCCGTTCGTGGCGTGCAAGTGTAGGCGGGGGTAATGTCACCCAGTCCTATTCTTATCAGGTGGAAGCGCGGGTAACTGTTGCGGCGCTGGGGAAGGAGGTTCGGGATTGCCTGCGGGTTGTGCGCACCCGCGATGGCACGCCGGACTACAAGACGGAATATTGTCCCGAGATCGGGATCGCGGCTCTCGAGATGCTGACCCCCCAGGGCAAGTGGCTCCGAGCAGAGTTATTCGAAACGACCACGGCGCGTCTCTCCTTGAAGGGCTTGAGAGCCGCTGCTGGCCACTGTGTCTATGTCCTTGATGGCACAGGCTTCTCACTCAATGAGAACCTGATCCTCACTGTTCTAGGGCCTGGTGATAAGCCATCTAAAGAGCAGATCCATGCGGCTGCAAATATTGATATTGCGCTGGACTCAGAGCAGCAACGTGGCCGTGTGTTAATCAGTCTCGAAGGGACACTACACAAAGCCTCTTACACCATCGACTGGAAGGGGGAATGCCGAGCGAGTTTCCTTGCATCGCCGCCCGTTTTCCGGCCGAGCCTTACCTTGATCGGTCAGGAAGCAGACAAGCAGGGACAAATGAGCTCCATCCTGGTGGGTAGTGGATGGCGGGCAGGGGAGTCGCTGCATTTCATAACGGAAGGGCCGGGCTGGAACAAAGGGTCTTTTCCTCTCGGGACAGCAAACGACTTGGGAGTTTCAGGTATCGCTATAGTGCCGTTTCGGCAGAATCCTCTTGATGGCGAGTATACCTTCACATTGCAGGGGGAAACGCAGACAGCAACACTCACCGTCATCTGTCAGACCGGTCTCTGTTTTGTACAGTGAAGCCTGAGTCCTCCGCTTATGCGCTCAAAAAAGGCAGCCAATTCAAGTCGCAATCGCGCTGAACTTTGCACTCCAGCCGACGCCGCAAAAGCGGCGCGGCTGAGCAGCAATGTCAGTTACCCCTTATGACAAATCCTTTATCCTATGACAAATAATTCTGCAGCGTTATTTGGCGCGATAGAGACGGAGAGAAAAGGAGGTCTAGGTAATAGGTGGGGAAAAAGAAACAGGCAGCGATCGGCCCTTGGGTGATGATTGTCTCTTTCAGTGTAACTCTTCCAACAACACCTTCGCCTCCTGCAAGTCTTTGGTGTCAAACCCTTCGGTGAACCAACTATAGATCTCCGCCAGCAGCTGCCGGGCTTCGGCCTTCTTGCCCTGCTGCTGCCACAGCCGGCTCAAACTCGTCACCGCCCGTAGCTCCAGCGACTTCGCCTGCTGCTTGCGGGCAATCTCAATGGCCTTATGAAAGCACGCTTCGGCTTCCGTTTGGACTTCGGACTCCAGACCCCGGACTTCGGACTGTTTTAGTGTCAGCTCGCCTCTCAGCCGATACAGCTCCGCTTCGTGGTATCGCTCCCCGGTCTTGGCTACCTGAGCCAACGCCTCAGCCAGTACTCTCAGCCCTTCTTCTGTCTGCCCTACTCTCCCATACACTTCGGCTAGTAAGGCAAGAAGATAGGGCAGTCCGACCTCTGTCCCTGTGGCCCGAACGGTAGCCAGACCCCGGCGCATCTGGGCAATCTCCTCTTCTCCCTGCCCATGCTCGGCCACTGCCCAGCCCCGCATGATAGTCCCCGACACGAGGAAGAGCGAAAACCCCTGCTTAGTCGCTAGAGCAATCTCCGCCTCTGCCCGCTGCTGGGCGGCCTGCCTCTCCTGACGGAGCTGAGAGAGCGTGGCAGCTTGATCCAAAGCAACAGCCAGGGCGTAGGGGTTCGACACTTCTTGGGTAAGGGTGAGGGCCTCATGGATTCTCTGCTGAGCCTGGTCCAGATAGCCAAGATACCCCAGGAGCAGAGCTACCATGAAGAGGCAACTCACCTGGGGGTTCCCTGCAAAAAAGGCCAAGGAGTGATGTTGCTGGGGATCGTAGAGAGTAAGCCCTTGCTCAAAGTGCTCTCGGGCAGGGGTCAACTCTCCCAGCCAGAACAAGGTGATCCCTAGCGCATAGTGGGCTGACAGGAGGAACGCCGGCTCTTGCACGCTCTGGGCCAGGGCCAGGAGCTGTTCGCCCAGCTCACGGGCTGTCTGTAACTCAGCTCGCATGAGATAAAGTGAATGCAGTCCCATCTGTGCCGGGAAGAGCTGCGGCGTCTCCCCCACCTGCCAGCAGAGTTCGAGCGCCCGTGTACAAACTCTTTCGACCTCGGGGCTTGCAGAGCCCTTGGTGATCGCTAATGGCACACGCAGCGTGATTTGCAGCGTGAGTTCTTGCTGGGCACGCTCAGAGGTATCTGGCAGAGTCTTGAGCAACTCTAAAGCAGCGGTCAAATGACTGATTGCTTCCGCATTGGCGGACCGCTGCACCGCTTGTTGTCCAGCAAGCTGAAGGTATTCCACCGCCTTCGGGATATTGCCACTGCGACTATAGTGATGGGCCAACTCACTGTAGTGATCCTCTAACCGGGAGTGAAACACCGCTTCGGCCGCTTGTGCCGTACGCTCATGTAATACTTTGCGTCGCTCGATGAGCAGTGAATTGTAGGCCACCTCTTGGGTTAGCGCATGCTTGAAGGTGTACTCCGGCTCCGGCAAGGCCGGCTGCTCGTAGATGAACTCTTTAGCCTGTAGGTGCGATAACAGCCGATACAGGTTCTCTTCGGGTTGGTCCACTACCTTCTTGAGCAGGCTCAAGGAGAATTCTCTCCCGATCACCGCGAGAGTCTGCAATAGAGCCTTCTGCTCAGCCGAAAGCCGGTCTATGCGTGCCGCCAGCACGCCCTGTACCGTGGGCGGAAGGTGAAGGTCGGCCGGTAGGGGCGACCGGCCGGTCGCCCCTACACTATCGGCTTGGGCTAGCACTCCTTGCTCACGCAGCGCCTGCACGATCTCCTCCATGAAGAAAGGATTGCCTTCGGTCTTCGCCGGAGTTGCGTGGAATAGGTCGTGCTGCCCCACTCAGGCCGGTACTCAGGCCGGTAGTTGACCAGCAACAGGATTCTCGCCGTGGCCAGACCCTCGTTCAGGAAGGCGAGAAATTCCTGGGTTTCACTATCCAGCCATTGCAAATCCTCGAAGATGAGTTCGAGGGGTTGATTGAGACTCTCGCGTACCAGCAGCCGCTTAATCGCTTCAAACGTGCGCCGGCGTCTGATTTGTGGGTCCATCTGGTCCAAGGAGAAGGCGAGGTCCGCAATACCCAGCAGGGCAAACACATAGGGCAGAGTGTTTTCGAGGCTGCGATCCAGCATGAGCACCTTGCCGCCGACCTTCTCGCGCCGCCGACGCTCGTCATCCTGCACGGTGATCTGAAAGTAATTCTTCAGCAGCTCAATAAGCGGTAGATACGGATAGGCTTTGCCATGCGAGACCGAGTAGGTCTCTAGCACGAGGCTGCCGCTTTGCGAGAGCAACTTAAATTCATAAAAGAGGCGGGACTTGCCCACTCCCGGCTCCCCGATCACCGCCACGATCTGCCCCTGGCCGGCTTTGGTGAGCTCCAAGGCGTTTTTGAGCTGCGCCAGCTCGCTGTGGCGACCCACAAACCGCACTAACCCATGCTGGGCTGCCACTTGGAGCCGGGTCCGTAACAGCCCCACGCCGAGCACTTCATAAATGTGGAGCGGCTCAGTGACTCCTTTTACTTTCGTTTCTCCCAGCGCCTTGAACTCGAAGTACCCTTCGGTCAGCTTGTGCGTGTGCTCACTCACCACAATCGCACCCGGCGTGGCCAGGCTCTCCATCCGCGCCGCCAAGCTGGTCGAGTGGCCGATGGGTGTATACTCTGTGTGTAGATCGTCTTTACGAATTGAGCGCAGTACCACCTCGCCGGTGTTCATACCTACCCGGATCTGCAAATTGATCCCGTGCTGGCGGCGCAGCTGCTCAGCCTGCCGTTTGGCCTCCTCTTGCATCCGCAGGGCTGTGTACAGCGCCCGTTGCGGATGGTCTTCATGGGCGATGGGCGCCCCAAAAAAAAGCAAAGATGCCATCGCCAGTAGACTGGGCTACATAGCCGTCGTAGCGATGCACAGCGTCCATCATCAGTCGCAGGGTGGGATCGATGAGACGGCGGGCCTCTTCAGGGTCAAGGTCTTCGATCAACTCCATCGAGCCTTTGATGTCGGCAAAGAGGGCGGTGATGGTCTTGCGCTCGCCGTCAATTGCACCGCGTGCTTCCATGGCGCTCTGCTCGGCGCGGATGCGTTCAGCGAGGTGCGGAGGGGTATAGCTGGCGGGAGGCTGGGGGTTGGCCACCGCCACCTGAGCACCGGGCGCGGGTAGCGGTTGAGTGAGGATGGTCCCGCACTCGCCGCAGAATTTTGCGGTAGGCCGTACCTGCTGACCACAGCTTGGGCAAGCCCGTACCAGCTTGGTCCCGCATTCCTCGCAGAACTTCATGCCCTCCGGATTCTCACAGCCACAGCGTGCACAGCGCATAGGGCTTCTTTACTCCCTTGGGGTCTTCAGGGCAAGGAAACCACCTGAGCGCTCGCCGCGCCTACATCACCCGCGTGCTGCCAGATACTCAGGCACGAGGTGGGACAGGGGCAGCAGGGCCGCTGCAGTAAAGTCACCTCCGATCTTCTCCGTCCCACTCCGCGGTTGCGGTCTCGGGACTTTCGGTTGCCCTTCCTGCAGGCCTGTGGTACGGACAAGTCATCAGAGGAAAACCCTCTTTCGTTTGATGTTTTGTGCCAAAAGGGAGGACAGATGAGGGTAAAAGGTAGGAACGGGGTATCCCAAAACACCATGCGAAACAGTGAGGTGCTGCTTATCCAGCTCCCTAAGGACGCCCCGGACGGGCTGATGTGGTGGATGGCGCAGTATTTCCGCTTTGAGGTCACGACCGCCCTGTCTTCACAGAAAGTGCAGCGCCGTGACCTGGAGTTATTTCTCCGCTATATGCGGTCGGAAGAAAAGACCGATGCCCGGGTCGCCTGGACGCCGCGGCTCTCAGGGGATTTTCAAACCTATCTTCAGCGCATGCTCAAAGACGGCGGCGGCAGGGTGTGGAGCGATAAGACCATCGTCCGGATGATGGCGCACCTGAAAACCTTCGCCAAGTGGGTGCACAAGTTGCGGCCCTTCCCCCTGGGCAATCCCATGACCAAAATCAGAATGCCTGGCATTGGGACCGGCTTGGAGATTGAACGGGCGCTGACCCCAGCCGAACGCCGGAAGGTGCTCGATGCCGCCGACTTGCTGCTCGTGGTCGGCGGCCTCTCGAAAGACCGCAAGCGCTATAAGCACGTGGAGCGCCCACGCCGGAAGGGCTATCGCCCCCACCGCAACCGCGCCGTGGTCTATGCCTTGATGGAAACCGGGATGCGCCGGGCCGCCGTGACGAAACTCAACCTCGACGATATCGACTTCCGGCGCAAGCTCATCACCGTCGAAGAAAAAGGCGGCTACACCCACAGCTACCAAATCAGCCAGGACGGTCTGCGGGCGATTCAGGACTATATCCTGAAGGAGCGGGCAGAAGACGCCGTGCACTGGCAGTCTCCGGCGCTCTTTTTACCGACCGCGACGACACGGCGCAGCAGCGGCAGACTTGCTGTCCTGGCTGTCAACGATATCTGGAACGCGGTCTACCGTGTCGCTGCAGTCTCTGGCAAAACTCCCCACTCGGCCCGCCACGCGATGGGGAAACATATTATCGAGAAAACCGGGAATATCGCCGCCGTGCAAAAGCAGCTGGGGCATAAGCAGGCCGCCTATTCCATGCAATACGCACGCATCACCGCCGAGGAGTTAGGCCGGGTGTTGGATGAACGCTAAAGCCGCGCGGCCGCTTGCTGCCCTCTCCGAGCACGCGCGCGCCCAGGCCATGCAGCGGTTTCACCTGCTCCAGCTGCATCTGGAAGGCACTCTGTCACTGGCGCAGATTGCTCAGGTACATGCCGTGCCCTTGCGTACGTTGCAACGCTGGATGCGCCGCTATCGGGCGCAGGGGGTTGCGGGACTGGCACGCAAAGCACGCACGGACCGGGGACGGCAGCGGAGGGTGACGCCGGAACTCACGCACTACATTGAAGGCCTCGCCCTGCGAAAGCCACCACCTTCGGTCGCCACGATCCATCGGCAGATCGTGGCCTTGGCCACACAGCAGGGAGGTCACGCCCCGAGTTATCGCAGCGTCTATGAAATCGTCAAACGCTTAGACCCCGCGCTCGTGACGCTTGCCCATAACGGCACGAAAGCCTATCGGGAAGCGTTCGATTTACTCCACCGCCGGGAAGCGGACCGACCTAACGCCATCTGGCAGGCCGACCACACGCAGTTAGACCTCTGGCTCCTCGCTGATAAAGGCCAACCCGTACGGCCGTGGCTTACCGTCATCCTGGATGACTATAGCCGCGCCATGGCTGGATTCGGGGTGAATTTGACGGCCCCGTCGGCGATCCAGACCTCCCTCGTCCTGCGCCAGGCTCTGTGGCGCAAGACGCATCCGCAGTGGCAGGTCTGCGGCATTCCCGACAGCTTCTACACGGATCACGGCAGCGACTTTACCTCGCAGCACTTGGAGCAGGTCGGCGCGGATCTGCGGATGGCCCTCGTGTTCTCTGAGGCAAGCATGCCGCGGGGACGGGGACGGATTGAGCGGTTTTTTCGCACCGTGAATCAGCTCTTTTTGTGCACCCTGCCAGGCTATGCCCCTGCAGGCGGTCCATCTGTGACGCCCGTGCTCACGGTGTCTGCCTTGGAAGCACGGCTCTTCACCTTCCTGGTGGAGCAATACAACCATCGCCGTCATAGTGAAACGGGGCTTGCTCCCCAGGTGCGCTGGAAACAGGGCGGCTTTCTCCCCCGGTTGCCCGACAGCCCGGAGCAGCTCCCGCGTGAGCTTCGTGCATGCCTTTCGTCCGTTGAGCGCGAAGGAGGTGCGCACGCTGTTGCAGGACAACTGGACCCCGCCGGGCGTGTCGCTTCCCGTGGATAGTATAGTCGATGAAGAAGCCGTGGCGGCGATCATCCGGATCTCTGGGGGAAACTTCCGGCTGCTCCACCGCCTGTTAACCCAGGGTGCACGCCTGCTGGAGATCAACGCGTTGAAGAGTGTCACACGTGAGGCGGTCGAGGCTGCAAGGGAAAGCTTGGTGATCGGAACAGCGTAGCACTACGCCAAATAATTCTGCAGAATTTGCGCCAAATAATTCTGCAATTTACAAGGGCGGTGCGTATACACCATTCCCAACTTAAGCCATTTTTCCCGAACTCTAGGCTACAAGTCCCCTCTCCCCTTGTGGGAGAGGGCTAGGGAGAGGGGGTGTTGGGCACTGCAGAAGCCGTGGACCCCCTCTTCCTGTCCTTCCCCCACAAGGGGGGAAGGGACCCAAGGGCTTGGCGCAGGAGTGAATTTGCTGAAGTTGTGACCAATGATGCGTACCGCCCCTCTCTTTTTTACGCATCGTAGCTGCGCAGGACTTTGCCCGGCAAACCACCTTGATGCTCACCGTCTTGATAGAGGATCTGGCCAGAAACCACAGTAGTTTTAATCCCTTTGGCCTTGGCCACGAAACGTTTGCCACCGCCAGGGAGGTCCCATACGTACTCTGGATCTTTCGCATCCACAGTATCGGGATCAAACAACGTCAGATCGGCCACCGACCGAGCAGATAGGTCGCATAACCAGCGTCGCATAGCATGTCGACGTGCGCTCCGCCGTCGGACAGGCCGATTAAGAACCGCGGATCACTCACCAGATTCTTCACGCCCTCGGGCTCAAAGTTGAAAGCCTGCAGGTCAAAGAGCAATTCCAAGCGATCAGCAATCGCGAGATCGAGGAACGCATCGACCGGGTCTTTGCCTTGATCGCGGGCAATCTGCGCCACCGTTTTCTTGCTGGCCACATGGGCCTGCAATTCCGGGCTCTTGGCATCGATGATGGTCATACGGCCCCACTGCCCGGCGAAGATGCGCCGCCGGTCCATTTCCTCACGAAACGCTTTGCGGAAGCCCGGGTCGCCGTAAATTTGCAGCTGTTCTTCTGCACTCTTGTTGAAGACTCCGTGCCACACCGTGAAAATGGCAAAGAGAAAAGGATTGCGCATGTTGAACTGGATGCGCAAGGGCCGGCAGGTGACCTGCGGCACGGCTTTGTACCAGGCCAGGATCGGCTTTACTTTCTCCACGGCGTTGAGGTAGGAGTCAGGCTTCCCCGGCTTGTTGAACAACGCCAGGAAGGTCACCGGCCGTTGACTCTCGTCCACCAAGAATTTGAGGAGATCGTATTCGTCATCTGCCACAGAGCCAATATTAGTGCCAGTGAGCGCGAGTTCGATCGCGCCCCGGCCTTCTTCGCGCAGCACCTGACAGAGCGCGGACAGTTCGGCGCGGCTGGCGTTGCGGCAGGCCAGAGGCCGCCCCTGATAGCCGATGTGATTATTGAGAATCGTCGAGGTAAAACCGAACGCGCCGGCCTGCATGGCATCGCGGAATAGCCGCTGCATCGCCGTCACCTCTTCTGCGGTCGCCGCGCGCTCGAAGGATTCCTCACCCATTACATAATGACGCAGAGGAGTGAGCGCCGCGAGAGAGGCAACGTTGATGCCCAGGCCGCGTTTCTGTAACACATCGAGGTATTGCCCGTGCGTCTCCCACTGCCAGTCGATGCCGCGCTGCATGACTTCAAAGGGAATCGCTTCCACATTGACCAAGTCCCACATGACGATATCGCGCGCCTTTGGCCGCACCGGCGCCACCCCTACTCCGCAGTTGCCCATGACTACCGTCGTAATACCGTGCCAGGACGAGCAGGTAACCATCGGATCCCAAGCAACTTGGGCATCGTAGTGAGTATGCGGATCGATAAACCCTGGGGCCAGAGCGAGGCCATCAGCGTTGATTTTCTTGGTGGCGGCTTCACCGTTGCCTTTGCCGACCGCAGCAATCAACCCGTCTTGCACGGCCACAGTGCCATAAAAGCTCGGTTTTCCCGTTCCGTCGCAGATACGGGCATTCTCAATAAGCAAATCGTACATTGGTTACCTCTCCTTTCGGTTGTAGGCTCCGAGATGGATGTTGAATCCCACCCTTTGTGAAAAATTGTGAATGGGTTCCCTCTCCCTCTGAGAGAAGGAGAAAAAAGTCTCTACGCCAAGTGCACTTGCACGCCTTGGTCCAGCCCCATGGCCACTCGATAGCCGCCCTCTTGAGCGGCACTAAATTTCTCACACCAGGTTTTAATGTTGTCGCGAATCTTCTGTTGCCGTTCGTCAGTGGTGGCATACTCCTGCACCATGTCAAACACCGGCTCGCCATGGGCTTCGGCTTCGCCCATATGCGCATAGAAAAACTCGAGATCTTCTTTGGTGAGGTTATATTTTTCTCGCAGCGCTTTGACGAACCCTTTCATCGAACCGTCACTGCGAGTCTCGCCGCCCAATGACATCGCCGCAAGGGTCACCAAGCCATATTCCTTACGTCCTAGCTCGATCACCCAGGTGACGTAGTCAACCGCTTCCTTGGGCACCACCGGATGCATGACCTCATCTTCGGTCGCCCCGAGCGCTTTGGCCAGACGCATGGAGAGCATCCAATGGGCGTCGTCACCACGCCCCATGATCGTCTCTTCATCAATGAGGTTTTCCACGATGTGCCGGCGGATTTTCTGGTCCAAGGGGCTCAGGCCGGTATTCATGAAAATCCCGCCAAAGGCGCGGATATGCTGGCCAGTAAGATAAAAGAGGTTGAGCGCCCATTTCTTCAACTGCTCGCGCGAGAGCTCACCATTGAGCACGGCTTTGTAGAAATTCGGTCCGAGCAGCGGTTTCTCATCCTCTTTCTTGATATAGACGCGCAAGTCTTGCACAAAGGTATCGGTGGTTGCCATGTCGGATCCTCCTTCATTCGTTGTCTGTTGTCCTCTCTATTTATCCTGTCGCCGCGGGGGAACGCAAGAGAAAACTGCAGAAATGCACCGATGGGGCCCGACGAGACGCACTGAGAAAAGATACGTAGAACTACCAAAGGCAGCAAAAGTCTGGAAAGGAGGAGGCTATGCCCCGAGTCCATGACCGAGGCGGCTGGCCCGAAGCCGGACCGATTAACCAGGCCGAACACGATCTTTCGCTGTGGGAGAAACGCACCGACGCGCTGCTGGTGCTCCTCGCGAGTCCGGCTAAACAGGTGCTCCGGGTCGATGAACTTCGCCGTACTATTGAGAGCCTTGCACCAGACGCCTATGAGAAGCTGAGCTATTATGAACGCTGGATCACGGCAGTCGAAGCGCTGCTAATTGAGAAGGGCATCCTGACACGCGAGGAAATCGACCGGAAGGCAGAAGAGCTATGAGCGCCAAATTCCAACCAGGGGATAGTGTGCGGGTCCGTCTTGGCGCCCCGCCAGGGCATTTTCGTACCCCCACGTACATTCAGGGCAAAACTGGCTCAGTCGTCGCCAGGCATGGGGCATTTCGTAACCCGGAATCACTGGCCTACGGTGGCGATGGCCTGCCTAAGCAGTTTCTTTATCTCATTCGTTTCGACCAACCCCAGCTCTGTAACCAGTACACGGTGTCACCGCAAGATACCCTCTTCATCGACATTTACGAGCATTGGCTGGAGCCCGCCGGATGCTGATTGCGGATTGTCGATTGCGGATTGTGGATTATTGGCATGCAGGGGAAAAGTAAACCTGGGAGGTTCTCATGCACGAACACGAGCACGATGAACACGCACCGATCACCGACAGAGACGAACTCACGTATTATGAGAAACGGGTGTACGCTATTCAGTCCTTGCTGATTGAAAAAGGCCTGATGACGGCTGATGAGGTACGGCGAGCGGTCGAGGATATGGACGCGCGCACCCCAGCCTTGGGCGCCAAGGTGGTGGCGCGCGCGTGGGTGGATCCGGCGTTTAAGGCCCGTCTGCTCACCGACGCTAAAGCCGCGGTTACTGAACTCGGTATCGACACCGGCACCCTCAGTACTCTCGTGGCGATCGAGAATACCGAGAAGTTACATAATGTGGTGGTCTGCACCCTCTGTTCTTGCTATCCCCGTCCTATCCTGGGTGTACCGCCGGATTGGTACAAAAGCTTGAACTACCGATCGCGTGTCGTCGTCGATCCGCGTGGGGTCCTGAAAGAGTTCGGCCTAGAGTTAGAGCAAGAGATCGAGGTACGCGTCTACGACAGTACCGCGGACATACGTTACTTAGTTATCCCCGCGCGTCCCGCTGGCACCGAGGGTCTGAGCGAAGAAGACCTCGCCCGTCTGGTGACGCGTGACAGTATGATCGGCGTGGCCAAGGCACGAATGCCAGATCAGTACTGAGTCCTAACCTAGTCCTGAGCAATGAGTGCTGAGTCCTGAGTAAAAGACTTTCCTTTCCTACTCAGCACTCAGGACTATTTTTCAGGGGAGAAGAGCTATTAGCGATTAGCTCTTAGCTGTCAGCTAGACAAAAGAAGGCAAGAAGAGCGAAGGCTTTTTGTCCCAATTCCGGGGGATTTTGCATTTGCCCGCCGTGTGACTTTGCTTCACAATGGCAGTGCATCCGTAGGAAAGGAGTGCTTATGCCCCAAGTGGCAACAGACTCTGGCGTGCCTTTCAAACTGAGCGTCCGTCGGGTCAAGCTGACCGAAGAACAGTTCGCGCTCCTGTGCCAGGAGAACCGCGATTTTCGCTTTGAACTCACTGCTCAACAGGAGTTGGTGATTATGCCCCCAGCAGGTGCAGAAACCGGATGGCGCAACGGCAGATTCACATATCGCTTGATTGCCTGGTCCGACGTGGATGGCACAGGCCTGGCCTTCGATTCCTCCGCTGGCTTCACGCTGCCCAACGGTGCCATTCGCTCGCCGGATGCCGCGTGGGTGAAACGCGACCGCTGGGACGCGCTCACGCAAGAGCAGCGCGAAAAGTTTGCGCCCCTCTGTCCTGATTTTGTCGTGGAACTGCGCTCACGCACAGATCGCTTGGCCGATCTGCAAGAGAAGATGCAGGAGTACATGGACAACGGCGCTCGCCTGGGTTGGCTGCTCGATCCTCTCGACAAGCGGGTCCACGTCTACCGCCCTGACCAACCGGTTGAAGTGATAGACAATCCCGACACCCTTAGCGGCGACCCTGTCTTACCCGGCTTCGTGCTACTCGTGCGCGAGCTGTGGTATGTGTAGAGATCAGCAGACAGGCTGGAGGAGAATCCCATGCCCAAACTGGAAATTATCGATCCCGGCTGGTCGTACGGCGCGCACTATACCTTTTCGCCAGCCGTGCGCAAAGGCAATCTGCTGTTCATCTCAGGGCTCACCGCCACCGATGATAAAGGAAACCTTGTCGGCAAAGGCGATATCGTGGCCCAGACCCGGCAGATCTTCGAAAAGATCAAAGCGATCCTCGCAGCGGCAGGTGGTAGCTTTGATGATATCGTCAAGACTGTCGACTATATCACCACGACCGAAGGCTATCGCGGCACGGCAGACGTGCGGCGAGAATATTTTCCTCATGGGTTCCCCGCCGCGACCGGTATTGTCGTGAAAGAGTTGCTGCGCCCAGATGCGCTCATCGAAATTGATGCGATCGCTGTGCTGGAGGAGAAGAAATAAAGCGTAAAACGTGAAACGTAAAACGTAAACAAGGCGCTATAGAACTGGCATTC
This sequence comes from Deltaproteobacteria bacterium, assembly GCA_016200595.1. Classification (GTDB taxonomy): domain Bacteria; phylum Desulfobacterota; class Binatia; order Bin18; family Bin18; genus JACQEL01. Next base: position 1,335 of record JACQEL010000411.1, on the reverse strand, counting down.
TTCTTACGTTTTACGCATTACGTTTTCCCTTTTCGCGGGAGAAGCCGAACATGGCAAAATATTTCGAGGACTTTCACCTCGGCGAGAAATTCCACATCCCTGCCAAGACCATGACCGATGCGCACTTTCTCTTCTTCGCCGGGATGACCGGAGATAACCATCCGCTCCACTACGATGACGAATATGCGAAGACCACCCGCTTCGGCAAACGCGTCGCCCACGGATTGCTGGTCACGGCTATGACTGCGGTCGGCGCTTCGACCTTGTCACCGTTGCTGGAAGGTTCGATCGTTGCTTTTGTCGAGCAATCGTCTCGCTTCCTCAAGCCCGTGCTTATTGGCGATACGATTACCCCAGAACTAGAAGTGAGCGAGTTGACAGCCAAAACGGAGACTGGTTTGCTGAGAATTACTACCCGCGTGAAGAACCAAAGAGGCGAGATCGTGCTCGAAGGCATGCACGCCTATCTCATTAAGAAACGACCACGCACGTAAAGGAGGAAATCTCAATGACCTATGACCTGTTACTAAGCGGAGGAACCGTTATCGACGGCACTGGACGGCCGGGGTTTACCGCTGATGTTGCGATCACCGCAGACCGCATCGTGGCGGTCGAGCCAAAAATTTCCCAACGTGAGGCCGCGACGGTAATCGATGCCCGTGGTCTGATAATCTGCCCGGGATTTATCGATCACCACACCCATTACGATGCCCAAGTGTTATGGGACCCGCTGGTGACCTGTTCCTCTTGGCATGGCATCACCTCGATTATCATGGGCAACTGTGGCGTCGGGCTGGCTCCGTGTAAGCCGGCTGACCGCGAAACCTTGGTTGGCGATCTGGTAAACGTCGAAGGCATGTCTCTCGATGTTTTACAACGCGGCGTACACTGGTCTTGGGAAAGTATTGGCGAGTATCTGCAAGCGATTAGCGCCAGCGGTTTAGGTGTGAATGTCGGCCTGATGGTGCCGCTTTCGCCGTTGCGCCAGTATGTCCTTGGTACGGAGAGTAAGGAGCGGGCAGCCACTGAACAGGAAAGACAGCAGCTCCGGACTCTTTTTCACGCAGCGATGGAAGCCGGCGCGTTTGGCTTCTCCACCACCGTGCTTCCCCAGCATCTGGGTTTTCAAGGCCGGCCTCTCCCCTGTCGTCTCGCCAGTCGCGACGAACTGGGAACCCTGGCAGGGGTGCTTAAAGAACTGGGGCGCGGCTGCATTGAGATCGCCTTGACTCGCAGTCCCGGCATACTTTCGGATGATGAATATGACCTACTGACCTTTTTACTGATGCAGAGTGAACGTCCGGTCACCTGGCTGGGGTTGCTGCAGAAACCCGA